>JASHRB010000315.1 GCA_030037575.1 Candidatus Sulfotelmatobacter sp.
GTGCAGAAAATATCTTCGAATCCGTCGTTGTTGTAATCACCAACGCAAACCCCGGAAGCCCACCCCCCCGATCTCAATCCCGCTTTGTCGGTGACATCGGTAAACGTTCCGTCGCGGTTGTTTTTATAGAGACGATTTGTCGCGCCGGGAGGATCGCCCGTCAAACGCGTACCGGAGAGCACAAAGATGTCGATCCATCCATCGTTGTCGTAGTCGATAAATGCACAGCCGCAGCCCGCCGCTTCGAGGATATATTTCTTGCTCTGCGCGCCGCCGTAAATGATCGGCTCTTTGAGTCCGGCCTCCGCCGCGACATCGACAAAGTGGGCATAAAATGGCCGCCCCGACGGTGCCGGCCGCGCGACCGGCACTACCTTATGGTTTGCAACTCCCTGCGCCAGCGCACGGGGAACGCCCTGCAGCATCGCTGAACCCAACCCCAGGCGGACAAAATCACGGCGGCTCCATCTCAAGGCTGAATTTTCTCCGTCGCCGCCGGCAGCTGCTCCACCAGTTTGTACCGGTTGTGTTCGGCTTCTTTTTTTGTGGCCTCGGCTCGAAGGTCGGCCAGACGAGTTAGCAACCCGGGGAGTTCTTTGGTCTGCCCGCTTTTGCGCAGCGCTTGAATCAAGTGGTACAGCGCGGTTTGGTCTTTGGGGTCGTTCTGCAGGGCTTTGCGGCACTGCGCGATGGCGGCTGGGTTCTGCCCGGCTTGGAGGTAGAGTTTGGCGAGCACATCGCGCGCCGCTCCGAGCGATGGGTCAAGCGTAGTCGCCGTCTTCGCCGACTGCAGCGCTTCGCGAAAATCTGCGCTGCCCGGGTCGGGCCCGCGCTCGGTGAGTATCTGCGCCTTCAAATAAAGAAGAAATGCATCGTGGGGCGACTTGCGAAGTTTGGCGCGCACCGTGGCCAGCGCGCGCTCCGGGTCGTTCTCCTGCACCGCAACCAAACCCTCGGCCGCCGATCCCATTGATCGCTTTGGATCGAGTTCATCAGCCTTTTCGAAATCGTCTTCTGCGCGGTCATACTGCGCAAGCTGCACGTAGAGAATCCCGCGAGCAACATAGAGCGGCGCAGCTTTCGGTTGCAGCCCAATGCCCGCATCGACCATATCGATGCCGACTTGGTAAGACTGATGATCCATCGACAAATTTGCGAAATCGACGTACAGATCGACGTTGCGCGGAGCGGCCACGATCGCCTGCCGCAGCGTGCGTACGGCGTCGGGAGTGTTTCCCTCGGCTTCGTAGGCGGAAGCCAGCAGATCGAGCACATCCGAGTCGGCTCGATTGTTCTCCACCAAGGGCTGCAAGGTCGCGATCGCATCCTGGGGGCGGTGCGCCATCAACTGCGCCGACCCAAGCCGTAAATACGCGGACGCGTCGCGATTCGACTCAGCCAGCGCGCGCTCGAAGACAGAAATGGCCTTCTCGACCTCTTTTATATGTATCAGGCAATCTCCGTATTGCTGCAACGCCTTGGGCTGCGAATCCAATAACCTCCCGCCCTCTTTGAAATTTTTCACCGCCGCCGCACAATCGCCCTGCCGGTACTGCAAAACCGCTAACATGGCATGGGCGGTCGGGTCGTTCGGGCGTTGTTCTAGGATCTGCTGCAAGTGTTGGGAGGCGTCCTGGTCGCCCAGTTCATATTCAATCTGGGCTGCGCCTTCGAGAGCCGGGAGATAGTCCGGAGAAAATCCCAGCGCCTTCCGATATACAACCAACGCCTGTTTTTTTTCTCCCTTGCCGGAAAGCGCAATGCCGTCGAGCGTCCACAATTTTGCGTCCCGGGGGAAGTGCTCGAGCTGCGGACGAAGCAGTTTTAAAGCCGTGTCGAACTGTCGCGAGCGCAATGCCGCCGTGATTTCCTGGGTGCTCGCTGAAATTTGTGCTGCCAAGAACGGGTTTGCCAAGGCAACCAGCAAAAGGATAACGCGCCAGCGCGGGCGTCGTGCGGTTACCCCTGGTCGCCAAGATTTGCGGAGACGCTTCAGCTCATACTCCAACGACTTCAATCGCCACAGTGGAACATGTTATAACAGCCCGGCGCGGCTCCGGACTGCATCGGCATCGGGCGCCAAGAGGCGACCGCCGGGGACGGAGGAAATCCAGCGCAACTCCGCCCAGCGCACATCGTAGTAAAGGATTACTGGGCTGGTTAGGGTGGACAGGTGCGCGGTTTTTCTCTTGGAATTGACGAAAAGTATCACACAGGCGCCGGGACTCCCCTTGACGCGGACGCGATCGTTTCGCTTCGGAACATATTCTTTCCGCATTCTCATAACCCGAAGTTTCCCACATTTTAAGCCGAATTTCTAGCCTTCGGCCCATGTAGTAGTCGCCATGCCTTGTCAGTTGCTCCCGTATTTGTTATGACTGGTGATCGCTGATCGCCCCGCTCTTCGCTTTGCCCGTAGAGCGCGACATCGATCGCGACCCCACGTCGATGAGGAGTGCGCACCGTGAAACAGCCGATTTTGGAGAAACGTTTACCCATCTTTGCCCTGCAAATTATGGTTCTGGGAAGCCTGCT
>JASHRB010000316.1 GCA_030037575.1 Candidatus Sulfotelmatobacter sp.
AACCACCAAGCTGTCCCTCCCGTCGGTATCGCGGGAGCGCGATCCGGCCAGGCATCGTCCCGGACCGCCGCCGGTTCAGATGTCCCGCCAGCAGGAGCCAGTAATATAATAGCGCGCATGTTTGACCATCTGTCCTCGGCTCTTCACCACCCGTTGCTGCAAACTCGTCAACGTCCAGTTCTCGATTCGTCGCGGGCGGGTGGCCCAACCCTTGAGTTGCCGACGCCGGGATCGCTACGGCAGCCGGCTCTTGCGTTTTTTGGCAAGGACAGGAATTACGAACCCATGCAGCCAGTGTTTTCGCGCCAGCGACAGCTTGCGCCACACGGTGGCGAAACGAGATCTTGTTCCAACCCACATTCACTTGCCCCCTTATCCGCGCGTTCCCGCATTTACGATTCCGATGGTTGGTTGATCAGGCGCAACAACGAGTGCGCTACGGTCGGAGCTTCGATCGAGTTGATGCAATAGGCTTCGGGCTGCGAGCATGAAGGTTTGCCGCAGGGTTGGCAGGGGAATTTGCGTTCGTAGATGGGGAGAACGTTTGTTCCCGAGGCTATGACAGTTGCTGGATCGCATTTTCCAAAGAGCGCCACGGCAGGTACGTTGAGAACTTTGGCGAAATGCATGGCGGCGCTATCCATGGCGAGAAGGGCGCGGGAGCGCGCGATGGCGGTGATGGCCTGCTCGAGGTTGCCTGTGAGGAAAGCAATGTCACGGTTTGCCGGCAGAGCAAGGCGCATCATTTCGATGTCCCTCGGAATTCCGGCGACGGCGATGCGGAGATGCGGGGGAAGCAAACGCACCAATTCCTGATAGCGGCTGGAAGGCCACATCCGGCTGGGAGCGTTCGCTCCCGGGTGAATCAACAAGTCGTACAGCGGGGAAAGTTTTCTCTGGTCTTGAATTCGGGGGACAAAAGAAATGCGCGGCAAGGACGCGCGTTCGGCTGAATCCGAAAGCATGGAGAACGCGAAGTGCTCGCGCTCCATGTAGGGCAGGTTGCGATCGACAGCGACGCTTTCATCGAAGAGGGTGGAAAGGCGCTCGCTGCGGGCCCCCGCCAGGCGGGCTTTTTTCCAGAACAATTTTTTCGTGAACCAGAGCAGAATCGGGATCTTCCAGCTGGAAGCAGAGCGCGGAGCGTGCGGAGAAATCCAGATCAAAGCTGGGTCCATCGCTCTTGCCCAGGCGAAGTACTCGAGGAACGCGTTTAGGCCGCGGGAAACCGGAAGGGGCACCAATTCGAGGTTTTTGCGATTCGGACCGAAATCAATGAGCTGAATAAACTCCGGCAATGCGGGGCTTGGGAAGATCAGCAGTTTGACTTTGTGACCGGAGTCGAGCTGGGATGCGATGACCGGAGAAGCGTTCAGAATGTCGCCCATGGCCTTGAACGCGCCGTAGACAAGGGTCGACGGTGGAGAGAGCTGCTCGGAAGTTCGGCTGGAAACCCGCGTAGATGGCGCATACGTTTGACTGAGCCGCATGTCACTTGGGATGGGCAGAGTATTGTCCAAGATTTTGCACATTTTTTGCTGAGGCTTGCACCAGTCGTTTGAGCTTCTCATCATAGGAAGCCACTTTCCATACTAATTCAGGCTACGAAAAAGTTCGCTGGTGGACAGTGAAAAGATGGTTCTTAGGCCAGATATTGGTCGATTGCGTCTTCCAGCGAGAAGCAAACGGCATCGGCGAGGTCGAGAGCTTTCGCGGATCCCGATTTGCGCGTGCGGGAAGGGCCGAGAATAAAAATGGCGGGGATCCCAAGATTGCGGGCGCACTCGACATCGGAGACGGAATCCCCGATAAGGACACTGTTAGACGGCGACGCATCGGGAAAGTCGCGAAATGCCTGCTGAAAGAGGCCTGGCTTGGGCTTTCGGCAGTCGCACTGGTTGTTATCGTGTGGACAGTAGTAGAAAGCGTCGATGTGCCCTCCGTGTTTCGCCAAGTGCCGCTGCAAGTGCACGTGTAGAGCTTCGAGATGAGCGCCCGTGTAAAAGCCCAGAGCGATGCCACGCTGGTTGGTGACTACGATGACGCGGCGGTTGGAGCGATTCACCTTTGCAATGGCCGTTTCCACCCCGGGAAGAAGTTGGAGGCGACTCCAGTCGGAGATGTATTCTCCTTCCGGGGGTTTGCGGTTGATGACACCGTCGCGGTCAAGGAAGACATAGCGAACGTTCGCCAGCGAAAGACGCGCGGGATCGTGGAAGTTAGGCTTCATGCCGGCGCTATCGAGTATCATAAATGGAGATCGGGGTCGCTTCATTTTTTTTGAGGACAACTTTGCCGAAGACAGCAGCTAAGTCACAAACGCCGAATCTATCGTGGGCAATTGACCGCGCCCTCGCCGAACACTTTGCGGTCATCGAGAAAGTGCGCGCGCAAGTGCCGATCATCGAGAGCATCGCCGGAGAGATGACGCGCAGGTTGCGCGCGGGAAATAAAATCTTCTGGTGCGGAAATGGCGGCAGTGCCGCCGACGCGCAACATCTGGCGGCTGAGCTGGTCGGGCGTTTTCAGCGGGATCGGCGAGGCTTGGCGTCGATCGCCTTGACTACGGATACGTCGATCCTAACCGCGGTGGCGAACGACCACGGATATGAAAAAGTGTTCAGCCGGCAGGTGGAAGCATTGGGGGTCAAAGGAGATTTGCTGGTTGGCATCTCGACCTCAGGCAACAGCAGGAATGTTTGCTTGGCACTTGAAGCCGCACGCAGTTTAGGCATTTTCACGGTTGCGTTCGCGGGCGAAGGTGGTGGGGAGATCGCGGCTATTGCAGACCTCGCACTTTGCATTCCTTCTAAAGATACGGCCCGCATCCAGGAAAGCCACATTCTCTGCGGTCACATGCTGTGCGACTGGGTGGAGATTTGCTCGTGCCAAGGCCCGTCGACCGAAAAGGAAGCAGCTACGCGATGATTCGCGATTTGCATCAGCTCATTCAACTAGTGGAAGGCGAGTGGCGCAAGACGCGTGTGCTCATCGTCGGCGATTTGATGCTCGATCGATATATCTGGGGCGAGGTTGAGCGGATTTCTCCCGAGGCGCCGGTGCCCGTGGTGCGGGCGGGATACCGCAGCGAGCAGGCGGGGGGCGCGGGCAACGTTGCAATGAATATCAGCGGTCTGGGCGCAAAAGCAACCTTGCTCGGTTTTCGGGGGGACGACGAAGATGGCGAGGCTTTGGAGCGGGCCCTGCGGCGTGCTGGAATTCACTCACAAGCGATCGTGGTTCCGGGGCGTCCGACGACGACAAAGCTGCGCATTGTTGGCGGAAAGCAGCAGATGCTGCGACTCGATACAGAGCGGACGGATGGCTATCCGGCGGAATTTTACGCGACACTGCTTTCGAAGCTCGAGGCTGCAATTACCGGCGCGGATGTGCTCGTGCTTTCCGATTACGCCAAAGGAGGATTGAGCGCGGAGGGTTGCCTGCAGACCATCGAAATGGCGCGGCGAGCGGGCATCCCGGTGCTGGTCGATCCCAAGCAGGCCACTTTCGGAAATTATCGGGGGGCGACGACTATTTGTCCGAATATGGCGGAACTCTCGCTGGTGACCGGAGTGTCTTCGAAAAACTTCGAGGCCCTGCTTTCGGCGGGTCAGAGATTGGTAACCGATCTGGATTTGGAATATCTGACGGTAACGCTCAGCGAAAAAGGGATCGCGCTGCTTCGCGGCGACTCGCAGTTCATCGCTCCCGCGGTGGCGCGGCAGGTGTTCGATGTGTCCGGAGCCGGGGATACGGTGATCGCCACGCTGGCTCTGGCGGCAGCCGCGGGGCTGGAGGTAGAGATCGCGGTGGAGCTTGCGAATCTGGCTGCGGGAATCGTGGTCAGTAAAGTCGGGACCGTGCCGGTGACACGCGACGAACTGCTGATGAGCCTGATGCCGCAAATTGAATTGCAGGCACAGGAAAAGGTGCTCTCCCTTGATTCGCTGCGGGCGAGGGCCGCGGCATGGCGATCGGCTGGGCAAAATGTGGTATTTACGAATGGTTGCTTCGATCTGCTTCACATCGGGCACATCACGCTGCTCGAACAGGCGCGGCGGGAAGGTCACCGGCTGGTTGTTGGAATCAACAGCGATGCGTCGGTGCGAGGTTTGAAGGGACCTACGCGGCCAATTGTCGGTGAGCGTGAGCGGGCGCGGATTCTGGCAGCGCTGGCGGTGGTGGATGCGGTGGTCATCTTTGAGGAAGCGACGCCGTTGCGCGTGGTCGAGACCTTGCGACCTGATATTATCGTGAAGGGCGGCGACTACAACGAAGAGAATATTGTCGGTGCAAAGGAGGTTCGCTCCTGGGGTGGGCGGGTGAAGATTGTTCCTATCGTAGAGGGGTTCAGCACGACGAATCTGATTGTGAAGGCCATGGCTCCTAGCCTCGACTGAGGTGAACCATTTCACAAAAGCTGTTTCAAGGGACTAGCTCGCCCCAAAACCGTAGTAACGAAGTCATGATATTCTTTGGCCGACGGTATCGAGGAGAACCACTTTGACGGAGAAAGTCGTGATTTCTCCTGCAGACCGGACTTTGGCAGAAACACGGACGGCAGTAGGCGCCGGTGATGCGGTTCACATGCACCGCATGGCTCTTACTTCCGTTTTATTGTTTTTGGTTGCTTTCACCGTTCTGTTTCTTGGTATGCGCAGATATCCACTGCCGTATGACGAAGGGGTCGTACTTACGGCAGCCATGCGTATTGCGGCGGGACAAGTTCCACATCGTGATTTCTACGCAATCTATGGTCCAGCAGATTTTTATCTCCCTGCGGCACTTTTTAAGATGTTTGGACCGAGTCTTCTAATTGCCCGCCTCTTGAACCTTTTCGTCGAAGGCATCACCGTCGTCGCAATGTTCATAGTGGCTTCTTTCTACTGCCGCCGGCCCGTGGCTATATGCACCACCCTGGTCACCTTCCTGTGGATTTACGGTCTGAACGCATATATATCCTCGGCTGTATTCCCGGTTGCACTCTTGAGCCTAGTCTCATCGATCCTGCTTATTCCGCTTTTCGTGGGTGCTGTGACGCGAACGCGACTATGCGTGGCGGGCGCGATCGCCGGCCTGTCGGCTTTGTATCGCTATGACACCGGCGTGGCACTGCTCGCTGTTCAGGTATGCGTCATTGCTATAGCAGGCTACATTCAACCCGATGCGCCACCACGAAAACTTTCTATTATCGCTTCCGCACTCTGGCCTTATATGCTTGGATTTGCGATCCTAACTGTACCTGCCATCGTTTACTTCTTATGCGTGTCGTCCATTTATCCCTTGATTTACGATGTTGTCGTTCTTCAGGCACAAAATTACCAACGCTACCGTCATATGCCATTCCCGGGAATTCAC
>JASHRB010000317.1 GCA_030037575.1 Candidatus Sulfotelmatobacter sp.
TGTAACGCCTCACTTCTTTTTACCCCGCTGAAGCTTTCTTTTCTCTGATTAAGTTCCGCCTGGACGGAAGCAATCGCGACAAGACTTCGGAAGCGAATGTGAAGGGGGCAGCCGGTGGCTCGGGATAGATCGATCCCAGGGGATGGCACTGATTTCTTGGATGTAGGATTTGCGAGGTTAGCACCCGGAGGGCGGCGAAGCCCTCCGGCCTAAACCCAATCACGGGAGTTACGGCTCCCGGAGGGAGAACCCTCATGCAAATGCTACACCCATGCCGCGGCTCCATCCAGCAGTATGAGCAAGAACTTTCTGAGCCTGATCGTTATCGTCCGGACCGTTGTCCGCTTTGTCACGCGCCCGATCCTCTGCGAGCGCATGGCTTTTATTGCCGCACCTTGGTGGATGTGCAATATGACGGCTCCATCCGCGTTCGTCGTTATCTGTGTCTTCTCTGTAGACGTACCGTTTCGCTGTTGCCAGAGTTCGTCTTGCCCTACCTGCGCTTCGCTATCCCGGTGATCGGTTTGTTCTTGGTGGCGCGTTTGCTCGACCGGCGCACTTTGCGAGCCGCGGCCGAAGCCGCCTTCGAACCCAGCATGCCGTATCAACGTGGCCAGTTCTGGGTACGGCGATTCCAACAACAAGCCATGGCTCTGTGCGCCGCCTTGGCTGGCTTGACGGCCGTCGTGCCAGCGAGAGATTTTCTGACCCAGGCTTTGCAGATGCTTGCGGCCATCGGTTGGATCCCTGCCCATCGTTTTCTTTTCGCCGCACTGCGCATGCACCTGTTGGGCTGGCCGGGTTTTCTCCTTCCGCACGGTTCTCGTGTCAACCTGTCACTCCGCCCAGCCAGTTGCTAAGCCAAAACACACAGCGTTTGTCTTGGCGGCCCAGCCTGAGCCGACTATGGTGGCCGATGTTCAGGGTTGGTCCGCATGGATACGCGCGCCGAAAAAATCGCTTTGTTCCGCTACGCACTCATTGCTCCTTTGGTCTTGGAGACGCTGCCACGCGGAGAACTCACCCGACGGGCAGAGGAGATTGCTGCGCGCAAGTACGAAATCCCTTTCTCCGAGCGCACTTCGCTTTCCGTCGACACCTTGCTCGATTGGGCACTGCGCTATCGCCGCGCTGGTTTTCCCGCTTTAGCTCCACAAGCGCGACGCGATCGCGGCCAATCGCGGGTGGTTCCACTGCAGCTGGCCGAACTGATCGAACGACTCAAACGTGAGAACCCACACCGCACCGGCATGACGTTGCTGCGCGAACTGGCCCTGGTCTCGGGCACGGACTCGCCTGCCATCTCCCCCGCCACCTTGTATCGCTTCTTGAAACAGCGCGGATTGACCACGCGCCAGTTGCTGGCTGCACCCGCCCACAAAAAGTTCGAAGCCGAACGGGGTAACCAGATCTGGCAATCCGACATGCTGTTCGGCCCTTACGTTCAGCGCCCGGGCGGCGGACGTATGCAAGCCTTCTTGTACGCCGTTCTCGACGATGCCAGCCGACTGATCCCCCACGCTCAGTTCTATGCTCACCAGGGGCTCGATGCCTTCCTCGATTGCTTACGCCAAGCGGTCGCCGCTCGCGGCCTGCCCACTCGCCTGTACGTGGATAACGCCAAGGTCTATCGCAGTTCCCAGTTGGCGCGCATCGCTGCCGCCATCGGCATCCTGATCACCCACACTCCCCCCTACCAGCCCGAAGGTCGGGGGAAGGTGGAACGCTGGTTTCGCTCGCTGCGGGAACAGTTTCTGGCTAATCTCGACCCGCAACGAACCCTTTCCCTCCCAGAGTTAAACCAACGCCTCTGGGTTTGGATCGAGCAGGTCTATCACCGTTCCGACCACGGCGGCTTGGGGACTACTCCCTTGTTGCGCTGGCAGCGAGACATTGAGCAGGTTCGGCAACTCCCACCTGCGACCGACCTGCGCCGCTTGTTTTTCTATCGCCTGCCTCGACTGGTGCGCCGTGATTCCACTTTCCTGTTGCGCGGGCAGTTCTACGAGGCTCCTCCTCAGTTCGTCGGCCAGACCATCGAGGTACGTTTTGATCCGCTCGATCTCTCCCAGGTGGAGATCTACTTTCAGGGGGAAACGCCAGCCTTGGCGCGACCCGTCGATGCCGTAGTCAACGGCCAGCTGCCTTCCCGCAAGCCTCTGCCCGCCCCAACTCCCCCACCGACCGGCATCAACTTCATCGAGCTGCTCGAGCAGAAAGCTCAACCGGCGGAACCAGACCAGGAGCATGACACGGACAAAGAAACTAAGAATTAAGGAGTAACCAGCGATGTGGGAAACCTTCTTCGGCTTTAAGAAAACACCTTTCCCGGATTGTCCCGATCCCAAGCAGTTATTTGCCTCGCAGGCCTGGACCCAGGTCAAGGCGCGATTGCAGTTCCTGGTCGATCACCATGCCACCGGTCTGCTGACCGGCGAGGTCGGAGCTGGCAAGTCCACTGCTGCTCGCACCTTCAGCTGTTCGCTCAATCCCAGTTTGTACAAGATCCTCTACCTGCACTGGACTTCCGGATCCTGCCTGGATCTGTTGCGGCAACTGGCACGCGAACTGGACCTGGAGCCGGCGGGCCGCAGCGGGGATCTGGTCCGCCAGATCTCCGACACCATCGTGCGCTTGAATCAAAACAAGAAACAGCATCCCATCTTGATCTGTGACGAAGCCCATCTGCTGTGCCATTCCGCTCTGGAGCAGCTTCCTTTGCTGCTCAACTTCGACATGGATTCCACGCACTACCTGACTCTGCTGCTTGTCGGTCAACCCCTGCTGCGTCGCACCTTGTCTTTACAGTTGCATGAAGCCTTGCGCCAACGCATTGCCGTGCACTATCACCTGGAAGGACTCGCGCGCGAAGAACTCGACGCCTATGTGGCCCATCAGCTGAAAGCCGCCGGCCTCAGCCAGCCCTTGTTCGATGACACGGCGATGCAAGCTCTCTATCAGGCCACCAAGGGCATCCTGCGCAAAGTAAACAAACTGGCTTCCACGGCCTTGCGCCTGGCGGCGCAGCGCAAAACTTCCCTGGTCAATGAAACCATCCTGCTCGATGCCACCAGCGAGGCCCTGCTATGAGAGAGACCGATAAACAGAAAGCTTCGACTCCAACCGTGTTGTCCTTGGCCGAGCTGCTCGAACAACAGCCGCCTACGCCACCGCCGGCTCTGGTCGAGCCGGGACTGCTGCCCGCACAAGGCATCTGGTTTGTGGGCGGAGAGCCGAAAGTCGGAAAATCCCTGTTGGTCGCCAACCTGGCACTGGCTTTAGCCGCTGGCTCTAACCGCATTGGCTTTCCCGTTCCGCAGCCACGCCGGGTTCTGGTCTGCCAGTTCGAACTGCCCTTGCCGCAGTTCGTCCACCGCTTGCTGAGCATGCGACACGCGCTGGGTTCGGCCGCGGATCATCACCTGCTCGTCGATACCCGGGCCACCGGACATCTGCTCAGTGCGCCCCAAGGTCTCAATCACTTCGTAGTGGCCGCCCGCGCCGCCGCCGCCGAAGTCATTGTGTTAGATCCTCTCTACTCGACTCACGATCAGGATGAAAACGACACCCGCGCCATGGCCGCTCTCTGCCAGGCACTGCTGCGCCTGCGCGATGCCACCCGGGCGGCTTTAATCGTCGTCCATCACGTGCGCAAATCCATCACCCGAGAAGAAATCGGCAGCGCCTTTCGCGGCTCCAGTGCCCTGCATGCCGTGGGCGATACCTACATGCTGCTCACTCGCCCTTCGCCCCAGCTGCCCACCCTCGAGCTGCGCTTTCAGTTTCGCTATAGTCCGCCCCAGCCACCACGATTGCTGAAACTCGATCCCCAATGCCTTTGGTTTTCCAGTGCGGGCTCGGCGCCGATAGCTGCCACTGTCCGCCACAAAGTGGACCCCAGCGATGTCGCGCAAGCGCTCAGCACTCGTGGTGGCCAGCTTCGCTATAGCGAGCTGCGCCAGCAAATCATGCAACAGACCGAGTGTTCCAAGCGTACGGCGCAACTGGCTATCCGCCAAGCTTGCCAACAAGGCAACATCCTCCACACCGACGGGCAGTACTCCTTGCCCTTGCTGCTTTCTTGAGTTTGCGGTTGGGTCGCGCCGCCGCAAACCCTGCCCTGCGGGGAGCAGGGCCCGAGACTGGGGCGACGATCTGCGCCCAGATCATTCGCACTCAGTCCCAAGCCCGCGCGGTCCCTAAGACTGTGCGGGCTTTCTCTTCCACCCATAACTGGGACAGACCAGAGCTCCGGTCTCGGAGTCACAAACGCGACGCCGGCCGCGACCCGCTCGTTGGTCGCGGCCCTCCTCACCGCATCGTGGTTTGCTGGGATAGGATACTCCCTTGCCTATACACGCATGTATCCTATCCCACCCGCACCAGTGTCCTGGTAGCTGTCTAACTCAAGCACCGAGCGCTATCTGAGAAGGCGACCGGAAGATTCGTTGAGAAAGTGGATGGCAAAGATTGCGATTCGTTACACTTGACCTCTGTGAACGATTCGTCCGTCCACTTCTTTCCCTCGTCCCATTCCTGTTTAGCCCGCTCCTCTGGTCTGGTCATTGGACATCTCCCAACGCAGCGAGATTTGCTTTCAACTCGGCGACACGATCTGATTGAACGCGGGAAATTGGTTCAGCCTTGCCGTATTCCCGCCACAAGCGGAGGAGTTTGTTCTCTGCATCCCGAAGTTGCCTCTTGATTTTGGTGACTTCGGTATCCGTGCCCACTTTCGGGTACGGCTCATCGCCGCTGTTTATGCGGGTGCCATCCGTACCCGCTTTCGGTTCGACCCCACTGCTATTACACACTGTCCCTATATGATTACCCTCTATAGATACAGACTGTATGTTAAGAGGGATATTGGTAGTAGTTATATGAACCGCTTTCGGGTACGGTTCATCGCTAGTGTTTATGCACCCCTGAGCCGTACCCGCTTTCGGTTCAGGAGACTTTGCTGCTCGAACCTCAGCGGCATCTTTTGCCAGCCTCAACACGCATTCCGGGGGAGCGACGGAGATGCACAAGGTACTCTCGACAAACCATTGATTCTTGCCACGTTCGTTCTTATGCAGCCGTTGGGCTACCTTCGCTTTGATGAGAGCATCGTTGCGGCGATTGATGGTGCTCTTACCACAGCCAAACCGGAGTGCGGTCACGGTCTCTTTCTCGCGGAATACGTTGTCGGGATTTTTCTGCTGGAACTCCCAAGCGTGTGCCCAATGGACAAGTTCTTCTAGACTGAGTGCGTGCCAGCCCGGAGACTTTTTTGCTCTCGTCTTCGGTTTTGTCTTCTTGATCTTTATCTTCATCTCTGCCTTTCTACTTCTTACCAGCCGTGTGCTTGCTGGTGATCCGCTAGTGCTGTTGAGACCGCTGTCAAATCGTCGTCGCTCAAGTTCTGGAGAATCCGGCCTTGGCTCCGGCGAGTTTGCGTGTTCGTCTCGAACGTCACTTTCCGCAGTGCGAGAACTTGCTTTAACGCGGTATCTGCGGTCGATGTCATTGTCGTTGTCTGTGTCATGGTCATTCCTTCTGCGGAGGTCGTCCGCTCAAACAAAAATAAAAGCCCGACCCATGCGTCTTCTTGCGAAGCGGAGCACGAGTCGGGCAGGGTTCCATCAACGGCCTGATAAGCGTTGTGGATGTCAATGATGAATCGGAAATTGGTCAGACGTTATCAGGCGAATGACTCGGTGCGAGACCGTGGAACCCTGCGTAGTTTTCTCTGGAGAGCCGCTGCGTCAGGATGACGCGGGCCTCAGGTGAGGCTACTTACTCCGTCCGGCACAATCACGGATCGGTGGTTGTGCGAGAGCGTCTTCTTCTCTCGCTGAATCAAGCATAGCACACGAGGCGAACAAAAAGCAATACAATTATTCAAGAGCCTGCATAAAGATTCAGTGTTTACAACGTAACAAAATTTCCAAAATTCCAAACAGGGTCATTCGTTTACATTGTAGATTTTCCCAGAGACGCGTTTCCATAAAGCCGGAGAAATCCGAATCGTAGTCCTGAGTGTCGTCAGACGAATCGTCGTCAGTCGAGCGTTGGCTAGGCCAAGCGGCCAGCCAGCGGACGACCCGGCTGGGGTTGGTACGGGTGCCACTTTCAAAAGGGTGGTAGACACCCTATTTTCCCTCTACGCCTATCCTGACTTCGTTGCACCCCTGTTCTGGAAACTCTGCCCGGATCGTGTCAGCCCTCCCAGCGGATCGGACGCGAGAGCAGACCGAGAGCCGTGCAAAATGTGGTGCGGAAGGCTCGTTAAAGTGCGTTAAGCGGCAATTGAAGGCGGGCTAACGCGGGGTAGGTCAAGGCCCTTTTTGAGGCTCCCAGCACGCGGCGATATTACAGTGTGTGTTCATACCGAACTCGCTTGACCGCTGATTCCACACGAGTTACACGAAACTGTGTTAGATGAGCGTTAGCACAGGGCTGGAATTGTTACCATCTCGCCAATAGCGGGTAAATTCTTTCATGACAGAAATGTCTGAACGTTTCTCAATGTGAGACGGCTGGGCGTGGTCCAATCCCCTATGG
>JASHRB010000318.1 GCA_030037575.1 Candidatus Sulfotelmatobacter sp.
ACCTGTTGAATCGTCCACAATGCATCGTGGTCGCAATTCGAGCCGGGGAAAATGATGACGCCGAATTTCATCGCCTGTCCTTGTTCGGGGATTTCAGGCTCAGTTTAGCATGGTGTGAGATTGAAACGACGCTGTGCGCCTAGTGTAAGGACGATGGGGCGACCTGTGTGTTCGTCGTGGATCGACTGGGGCTACGAGGATTCGGCGGCGTGGGACCCGGTGGCGGCAAAGCCGGCAAACTGGGAATCGCCGAGAGCGGGCTCTCTAGCGTACCGCGCTCTCCCGGCGGCACAACACCCGCACCCGCAATCTCGTCCGGCGCTGTCATCATCTGCGGACTTACCTGCGGCGGAACGCCTTTTGCCTTCACAATCGCCCAGTGCCACTCCTGGTCGGGAAACAGCTCGAAATTCAATGTCGTGCGGAAAACCGCCGTCGCCCCGGGCGTCGCCGATCCTTTCATATGCAATAAAACCGTCACGTCCGGCTGCTTCTCGGTGGAATCCTGCCTCGTCGATTGTCCCGCAATCGCCGCAACCATCTTCGCGCCTCCGTGGTATGACGCTGCTCCGTTCTCGTGCTGCCGGATGATCGTCAGCCCCACCACAACCTCGTGAACTTCCCACGAACTCCCGTTGTGCACCGTAACCGCGAGCGTGTCGCCGTCGATGGTTGCCGGCCCGCCCAACTTCGTCATCTCTGTACGTGGCAAGTCATTTAGCCCCAGGGGATCGGCAAGCAGCGACGAACTGTTGGCGCTGAACGAAAGGCTGCAGGTCACATCCGGCGATGAGACCCGGAAATTGTTGGTGCCCGGATCAAGCGAGTAGAGCAGCGACGAATCGCCCCGGCGGTTTTCGGCATTTTCCATCACCCGCCCTAGATTGTCATTGTCGATCACCGTTTCCGGCGTAGGAGAAGCCTCCTGTCTTCGCAGACTTCGTGCAATATCACCCAGAGGAACAGCGTCAGCGTCATCCTGCGCGCGCATCCGCGCCGGCGACCCTATCAATATAAAAAAGATAGCCAGCATCAGCAGACTTGCACAAAACCGGCTTGGCATCATGACTCGCACAAAGAAGAACGGGCCAGAAACCGCGGCCTCAACAAAATTGTAGTGCGAGCTGGTGCCGGGATAGAGGTGACCACCGGCAAACCTTCGTGCTAGAACTTCCGCGGCAAGAGAATTGCCCCAGCGAGAATAAAGCGAAGGACCGGGCGCGCGCCGACGAAATGGTTGCGCAACGGGAGCGCGCGCCCAAGCTTTCTACAAAAGGCCCGAAGACCGCATACGCGAAACAGGATCAGCTACAGGTTGCCTCCGAAATACCCATCGAGCCACCGCAAAGCCCAGAGCCGCATAGCAAAGATGCATGAACCTCATAGACACCCCCATGTCCAGGATCTGTCATCACCTCAGGGGAGGATCCAAGAGCATCACTATCGGCAAAAATAGCAGCGGGCTGCAGGCCGTACAAGGCCCGTCCGTGCTACGGGCGTGGCACGGAGGTCATACCTCGGAAGGTTACGAAAAGCACTTCAATTTGAGGGTCGGTGCGCAGTCTGGAGATAGGGCCGGCATTGATCTGCTGAGCGGGAAAGTGCTAGGTCTGGTACGGGAGCGACATCGCAGCCGCGAATTTGTGGAGTTTCTCAGCTTGGCCAACCAAGTACTATCTTTCGGGCGCTCGTATTCGGCTGGTGTTGCACAATCACTCGGCGCATACCTCCCGGGAGACTCGAGCGTACCTGACGAGCGTGCCCAATCGATTCGAGTTCATTTTCACCCCCAAGCATGGGTCGTGGCTCAATCTGCTGGAGTCGTTCTTCGGGAAATTGGCACGGACTCTGTTACGCGGCATCCGCGTGGCCTCGAAGCAGGAGTTACGGACTCGGATTGAGTTGTATTTGAAGGAAGTGAACGAAGAACCAGCGGTCTTCAAGTGGAAATACAAATTGGAGGCTCTGGCCACAGAGTCGGGGGCATTGCCGTGAGCGATCATATTGAACACGTTATTTAGGAATCGATATACGATAGCAGACGCCGAATTCCTCTCCCTTTCGGCCGGTGCGCGGGCAAGCTGAACTGTGAAATCGCCGCAAAAGTGCCTCCAGAGAGTACTCGATTTTGTGCGGCCGGACCGGGTGGGCCGCCAGAATCTTCGATACCGTCCCGCTTGCTACCTGGGCCCAGTTTCTCTGGCCAGCGGGCTGACAGTGTTTCCGCACGTGCTGGGCCAGCAACCGTGTCGTCCACAACTCCTGGGCGTAGCCCAGATCTTTGGGTTTCGGGCAGGCCAGATTGACCACCCAGCTCTTGTCTTCCTCGCTGAGGCGCGCCCTCCGACCTCGACCCGGCAAATCTTGCAAGGCTACTCGCACCCCCAAGCAGGGCTTTGGAAATGCACCGTTCGACTTTGGGACGATTGGTATCCAGTGCCGCGGCGATCGCCGACACCGTTCCCCCTCCGGGCATAGCGGAGCCGAATCTGGGCTCGTTGAACGCGCGCCACCGACACGGGACTGTGATCGCCGGCGGAGCCAACCCTCATCTTCTCGGGCGAGACTCAGTTTGGCACGAGTGGTGACAAAGGCATCGACCGTTCCCCTAGGGGTGGGATGTCGATGGCCTATACCACCATAAGCACTCTTGCAATCTTATTCAGAAATCCAACTACCGGACACTGTGGCGGTCGACCGCGCTCAATGCGCATCCGCGCTGTCGGCTTCCGCTGCGCGATCCGCCGGAGGAATCACAACCGTGGACAGATTGTTTTCCACCGTCAGCTTCCGGAAGTCCGTCAGTTCATGGCTCTGCAAATCATCCCATTGGCTCATGAAATCCGCAGTCTGCTTCTTCAATTTTTCAAACTGAAGCTGCTCGGCTTCGGTGGGCGCAGAATCGGCGGTGCCCAAATCCACCGCCAGAAACGCCCACTTCGCATCCAGCTGCGGCGGATATGCCAGCGAGTCTTCATTCGCGCTGATGGTCAAATTTACGAATTTATCTCGCACCGCAATCAGCTTTTTGTCGAGATCATCCGCCGACGACGCGATTGACTTGGCGCTGGCGTTCTCTGGCAATCGCCTTTTCAGCCCGAGGATTTGCGACCGGACATCCTGAATCTGGTTGACGGCGTCATAGACGCGATTCAGTTCGTCATGAATCTGCATCTGCATCGTGTATTGCCGCTGCAAATCCGCTGGGCCGACTTTTACGCGCGGATCTAACTTCACTTCGAGGGCCGCAGTCTGGCTCTCGCTTCCCACCGTCAGCTTCACCTGATATTGTCCTGGCGCAACCACCGGCCCATCGGCCCCCAGGTTGTATTCCCACAAGTAATAACCGGGCACGCGATGCGCTTCTTCGCCGCGCAAATCCCACACAAAGCGGTTCAACCCGGCCTCCGGTTTGATTTCCTTCTCCGGTTTTTTGTCATCAGGCCCGGGCGGTTCATCCGGCGGTGCCGACTCGAGGCTCGAATACTTGCGAATCGTCTTTCCCGAAGCATCCAGAATCTCGAGCTTCGTTTCCGTTCCGTCCTTCGGCGCGTCTTTCAAATAGAAATAAATGATCGCGCCTGCCGGCGGATTTTCTCCCGTCCGCTTCGACTCGTGATGCTCTTCACCCCAACCGCTCTCTCCCGCCTGAATTCTGTAGGCGGGATCCGGAGTGTATAGATAAACGTCTTTCTTCTCAATTTCGTCGCTAAACTGCCGCAGCGGACCGATATCATCCAAAATCCAAAACGAACGCCCGTGCGTGGCCAGCACGAGATCGTCGCCATGAACCACCAGATCATGCACCGGCACCGGCGGCAGGTTCAGCTTGAGCGACCGCCAGTTCGCTCCGTCGTTGAAGGAGACATAAACTCCGCTTTCGGTCGCAGCATAGAGCAAGCCACGTTTTTTCGGATCTTCCCGAACCGCCCGCACGAACGATCCCTCCGGAATTCCGTTCACCAGCTTGCGCCACGTTTTTCCGTAATCGCTGGTCTTGTAAATATAAGGGCGAAGGTCATCGCTTTGGTGCAAATCCGCAGCCATATAGGCTGTGCCCGCATCGAATGGCGAAGCCTCCACCAGGCTGATGCGGCTCCACTCCGGCAAATCTTTCGGCGTGACATTGCTCCAGTTCCTGCCGTCGTCCTGCGTAAGTTGAATCAGGCCATCGTCGGTTCCCACCCAAATCACTCCTGCCGTGAGGGGTGATTCTGCGATCGAGAAAATCGTGTCGTAATATTCAGTTCCCGAATCGTCAAGCGTGATCTCTCCGCCGGAAACGTGCTGTTTGGTTTTATCGTTGCGAGTGAGATCGGGGCTGATCGCTTGCCAGTGCACCCCGCCGTCGGTGGTTTTGAACAACACCTCGCCACCGTGATACAGCGTGTCCGGATCGTGCGGCGAGATCAGCAGCGGCGCCGTCCACTGGAAGCGATGCACCAGGTTCGCCGCGCCGTGTGCATCGGAAAGCTCCGGCTGCTCGGTGATCGATTTCGCCTGCCCGATGTGACGGTTGTATTGCGTCAGTGTTCCCTGGTAATCATCGGCGTAAACGATATCTGGATCGAGCGGGTAGGGGGCAATGTAACCCGCCTCGCCGCCGCCCACGTCATACCAGTCAGGGCGATCGATCTCGCCTTCGTCGCTGCGGCTGGCAATGCCAACCGAGCTGTTGTCCTGCTGGGACCCATATACCCGATATGGCGTCGCATTGTCAGTGATCACGTGGTAGAACTGCGCCGTCGGCTGATTATCCTGCGGCGTCCAGCTCTTGCCGCCATCGACCGAGATGGTCACGCCACCGTCATTGGACGCGATCATGCGCCGCGTATCTTCCGGATCGATCCACAAGCCGTGATTGTCTCCATGCGGCACACTAACTTTGTTAAACAGATGTCCGCCGTCGGTGGATTTGTACGTCTCCACGTCCATGATGTAAAGAGCGTTTTCATCCTTCGGATCGGCGACAATGTGCATATAATACCAAGGCCGCTGCCACAGGCTGTGGCTGGGGTTCACGAAGTTCCACGTATCGCCGCCGTCATCCGAGCGATACAAACCACCATCGGGATTGTGCGCCTCAATCAGCGCATAAACGCGCTCGGAGCTGGCCGCGACCGCGACGCCGACGCGACCGTACGGTCCCTTCGGCAAGCCGTGTCCTTCCAGCCGCTTCCACGTCGTTCCGCCGTCACTCGATCGATACAATCCGCTGCCCGGACCGCCGTCGTTTAAAGACCACGATGTTCTTCGCACCTGCCACAGCGCGGCAAACAGGATGTTGGCATTGTGCGGATCGAAGGCGACGTCTACGGCGCCTGTGTTCTCGTCCTTGTACAGAACTTTCTCCCACGTTTTGCCTCCGTCTTGCGTGCGAAAAATTCCGCGTTCCGCATTCGGCCCGTATGGATGCCCCAGCGCAGCCACGAAGACGATGTTGGGATTGGTCGGATTGATAATCACTTTGCCGATGGCGCGGCTGTCGCGCAGGCCAACATTCTTCCAGGTCTTGCCGGCGTCGAGCGACCGATAAACTCCGTCGCCCTGCGAAATATTGCCGCGCACGCAGGCTTCGCCGCTTCCGACATAAACAATGTTGTGGTCGGAATTCGCCACGGCGATGCTGCCAATCGATCCGGTGGTCGTCTTGTCGAAAACCGGCGACCACGTCGATCCAGCATCGGTCGACTTCCAGACGCCTCCGCCAGTTGCGCCAAAATAATAGGTAGTCGGATCGCCCGGGATTCCCGCCGCCGTGAGCGACCGCCCACCACGGAACGGCCCGATCAGTCGGTATTTCATCCCCTGAAAGAGTTTGTCCTCCGGCTTTTCTTCGTCTGCATCCTTGGCTTCACCCTTTTCGCCGGATGTCGCCTTGGCCGTCGTTTGCTCTGCCTTCGCCGCCTTCGACTGCGGCTCC
>JASHRB010000023.1 GCA_030037575.1 Candidatus Sulfotelmatobacter sp.
AGCCGCTCACCTATTTGGGTGTTGAGCGTACGCTCTTCTACTTCGTCTGTGTTGGCGCCGTGGGGGTGTTCAATCTCTTCAATTCCATCCTTGCCGGTATCGCAGTCTTCATTGGCGGCTTCGCCTTCGGCCATTGGGTGACAAACAGTGACCCCGCGTTCCTCCGCATCCTGGCGAAGTCCGAACGCTACAAAGTGCGCTATGACGCGGCCAAGCAGCAAGTTTCCCGCGTGGAGATTGTGTGATGCTGCGTCTCGACAAACTCATTAAGCCGTGGAACGAGAGCGCGGCTCTCAACGACCACATTAACCTCTACGGCTTCTGGAACGAGACTGCCTTCCTCACGAAGAGTGGCGATCTAGGCATGGTTCTCAGTGTTCCCGGTGTGGACTGCGAAAGTCTGGACCGCGCCGAGCAGGAGCATGCGGTGAAGCGTCTGGAAGCGGCGCTGAAAGCATTCGGTCCAGGTTTCCGTGTTTACCAATACCTCTTCAAATCGAATCGGCCCGACATACCGTTCGCAAAATATGATGACCCGGTTGTGGAAGCAGCCATTGATCAACGAAGGAAGTTCTTTGAAGCCAAGCGGGACCACCTTTATGAAATCGAAATCTTCTATTGCGTCCTGCTCGAAGGTTGCCGGTCGAAAACCGGCGTGGGCACAGCGCTAACTCGCCTCTTGCGCGATCCAGCAGGCGCCCTTGCTGAACTCAAGTCCCAGTTCACAAACCACAACATGAAGACGCTATTGCGGACGCATATCGAGCGCGATCTTCAACGGCTCGACCAACACGTGCAGGCATTCGCCCGGCAGCTTGCGGACTTCATGCAAATCGAGGTGTTGAATCGGCAGGGGCAGTTCAGGTTTTTCCGTCGCTTGCTGAATTATGACGACTGGCGGGTTGCGGGCACGCCGCAATCCACGCAATTTCTCGACTATCAGGTGGTCAACTCCGACATCGAAGCCGAACGCGATCATCTGCGGGTAGGCGATCACGTCGTCCGTGTGCTGACGATGAAAGAAGCCATGACAGAGACCCGGCCCTTAGTGCTCGACGCGTTGCTGAAGATTCCGGCCAATTTCTACGTCGTCACCGAGTGGACACCGCTCCCCACGGACAAAGCCCGCAAGGAAGTAAACAAGCGCCGTCGCCACTTCAACATGTCGAAGACGGGATTCGTCTCTCAGATGGGCAATGATCCCACCACGACAAACCCACGAGATGTGCTGGTGGATGAGTCCAAGCAGGCGGACATCGAAAATCTTGGCGATTGTCTTCGCGCCCTCGGTGACGGTCAATCGCTTGGCAGTTTCTCTCTCACGATTGTGCTGTATGGCCGATCACGAGCGGACCTCGATCCGCTTGTGGCCGAATTTACCGGCCTCTTCAGGAACGCCGACGGGAATCTGTTTGCGGAAACCTACAACCAGCTGAATGCTTATTTCGCCACCGTGCCGGGCAACTATGCCCTCAACCTCCGCCAACTGCATCTGCTGAACACGAACTACGCCGACCTGTCCTTTCTGTTCACAATCCTTCCCGGTGAAAAGACCAACGGACATCTCGGCACGGAGTACTTGGCAGTCGTCGAAACCGACAACAGCACGCCCTATTTTCTCAATCTGCATACTCGCGACGTCGCCCATACCCTAATTCTCGGAATGACAGGCAGTGGCAAGTCTTATCTCTGCGTTTTTCTGCTGCAGAACGCACAGAAATACAAGCCACTGACTTTCATTTTTGATATCGGCGGCAGCTTCCACTCGCTTACGACGATATTCAAGGGCTCGTATCTCCACGTCGGTCAGGAAGCGCGCGACTTCACGATCAACCCCTTCTCCCTGACTCAGACGCAAGAGAACCTTCAATTTCTCTTCAGCTTCTTTCGCGTGCTCACTGAGGGCAACGAGCAGCGTTACCGGCTCGACTTCAAGGAGGAACGCCGACTGTGGGACGCGATCGAGCGCATTTACGTGCTGGAGCCGAACCAGCGCACGATCTCGAACTTTGCCAACATCATTGGTGAGTTGAAAGAACGCCTACTTCGCTGGACCCGAGGTGGACAGTACGGATTTCTGTTTGACAACGCTGAGGACACGCTTTCGTTCACCCGCTTTCAGACCTTCAACTTCCACGGTTGGAGTGACGCCCCCGAGGTTTTGGAACCGCTGCTGTTTTACGTTTTGCACCGGGCATCGAATGAGATTACCGATCCTGAAAAACTCGCCACGTTCAAGATCTTCCTGCTCGATGAGGCGTGGCTCTTCATCAAGAACGAGACCATCCGCAACTACGTCGTGCAGGCGCAGAAAACATGGCGCAAGCACCGAGCGGCGATGATCCTTGCGACCCAATCCATCAAAGAACTTGAAGAGTCGGGGATGCTGGCGATAGTGGCGGAGAGCTGCCCCACGAAGATCTTTCTGGCCAATCCGGACATGAACCGCGAACTTTACCGCGAAGCCTTTCACCTGAATGACACGGAGCTGGACCTTATCGACAGCCTCGTTCCGCCGGGGCAAATGCTGATTCGCAAGGCGCAGACCTCCAAGAAAGTGCATTTGAACGTCGATTCGGTCTCGCACTGGATGGCAACCAACAACGCCCGCGACAACCTCAAGAAACAGGAGTATTTCGAGCGCTTCGGTTTTGCGGGTGGGCTGCGCCATCTTGCCGAAGAGCATCCGTTCCAGCCACGCGCGCTGCCTGTATCAACCACCAACACCCACCCATAAGGGGAGAATTATGCGATACCTAAGATTGATCGGGAGCTTGGTTTTGGCGGTTTTTTCCATCGGTCCTCTGGCACAGGAATCGGCGCGCACGGTGCAGTATCACTCGCCGGACATCGTTCCGATCCGAGCGAAGGTGAAATACACGACCCTGATCGAACTGCCCACGACCGAGAAGATCATGGAAGCCGCCACCGGCGATAAGGAGTTCTGGATCGTGGATGTGGTTGGCAACTTCTGTTTCGTGCATCCGGCCAAGCAAGGCATCAGCTCCAACTTGAATCTCATTACGGACAAAGGAAACATCTACAGTTTCACTCTTCAGGACATCTCCGGATCCAACGCCACCGCGCCCGACCTCAAAGTAATCGTCGAGCCCGCCGATCGTTCTGCCATTGTGGCTGCGAACGGACCGCCACAGTTCGTGCCCGCTGCCCAACTAGAGCAGTCGCGGCAGGAACTTGCCGCTCTGCAATCACACCTTGAACAGGCCGTGGATGAGTACAAGAGCACCTATCCAACACAGCTCAAATTCGATTATGCCTACAAGGCGAACGAAGCCCCGTTTTATATCCAGTCGATCTATCACGACGACAAGTTCACCTACATCAAGACCAATGCACCCGAAAAATTCAGCGTCTATGAGATGAAGGACGGCAGGCCCAACCTGGTTACCTACGACCTTCGGGAAGGCACCTACATCATTCCGAAGATCATGGACAGCGGATATGTGGAACTCGGCAAAAAGAAGATGGAATTCACGCGCAAGGAATCGAGGTCATGACCGAGAATGTCTTTAGTCCGCACCCCGAGCCGGGGGCCGAGCCAACGTTGCGCCGCAACCTGGGACTGCCAAAAGGTGTCTTGCAGAAGAACCTTAAGACCTTTGTTTATCTGGGTGCAGCATTGCTCGTGATCGTGGCGGCGCTGTTTAGCTCGTCCGGAAAGAAAAGGCCGGGACAGCCGGCACCGGCGAGAGGGCAACCACCCCAACCAGCCTTGCAGGACAACACCGACCGCAACGTGGAGGAGCTGAAAAACCAGCTTCAGGCCGAACGCCAGAAAGAGCAGCAGGCCACAATGGCCGCCGAGGCAATGGGAGATGCGGCGCTTGCATCGGTGACGCCTGAGAAGCGGTCCGCCGCCGCGGCCTATGGCCCGACCGGCGTTGCCGCCTCGTGCCTTCCAGGTCAGCCCTGCACGCAAGCGCAACAGGGCAATATGCAGATGCAACTCACGCCGGTGCAACAGCAGGCACAGATGATCGCCGCCAAAGAACGCGAACGCGCAGACGACTCCCGTTTCGCTTCCAACCTTGTGTATCCCCGCTCTGCGGATCCAACGCAACAACAGCAGCAAGGTCAGATAATGCCTGCCCAGTCTGGGCCCAGCCAAGGGCAGGCAAACGGCAGTCTCGCTCCCCCAGCAGCCGAAGAAAGACAGGAAGACACGCCCGGCGGCTACAAGCGCCCGCTGGAGGCTAATGTCGATTCAGCCGTGGGGCAGCCCTATCTTGTCTATGAGGGGTCGGTCCTCGACGCTGTTCTCATGAATCGGCTCGACGGGGATGCTTTGGGGCCGGTCAAAGTTCTTGTCTCAATCCCCTTGTATTCGCACGATCATCAACAGGTCATCATTCCCGATGGAACCGTTGTTTTCGGAGAAGCAAAGAAGATTGGCGCGGCGGGCTTCGGCCAACAACGCCGGATGGCGGTGGTTTTTCACCGCCTGATAATGCCGGATGGTTATTCCGTCGATCTCGACCAGTTCCAAGGTCTGGATCAGATCGGAGAGGAAGGACTCAAAGATAAGGTCAACAACCACTACCTCCAAATCTTCGGCACCTCGATAGCTTTGGGTGTGATTGCTGGAGCCAGCCAGATCACGCAGGGTGGCGGCACAATTACCACGAGCGGTTCCCAGGCATTCACCAACGGGGCGGCGAGCAGTGTTTCGCAGTCTGCGACCACAATCCTCGACCGGTTCATACAGATACCGCCCACCATCACGATCCGCGAGGGCCACCGCGTGAAAGTGTATTTCACGCAGGACTTGCTTCTTCCTGCGTACTCCAACCACAGTATTCCACAGACGTTTTGAGGAGGCTTTCTATCCGAACTGTTGCCCTTGCCCTGCTCAGCTCAGAAAGAGACCCTCGCGGCACAGCAGTAGAGCCGTACTGTAGTGAAGCATCACGAAACCAACGGCGACGAAGAGACGAGACAAATGAAGAAACTAACCCTTACCGTGCTCGCCGTCGGGTTGGCGGCGGCGTTCGAACCCCTCACGAATGCACAATTCGGCTCGGGCATCGTGTTCGATCCGACACAGTCGGCCCACGCCATTACACAAATCGAACAGCAAGAACAGTCCATCGCCAACCAAGCCCAGCAAATTGAGCAGGGTCAACAAGTCTTCACCAATACCGTC
>JASHRB010000319.1 GCA_030037575.1 Candidatus Sulfotelmatobacter sp.
GCAGGCCGCGGTGTTCGAATTTAAGAACTCGCGCTGCGCCGTAAGACACGTCGATTATCCGGCCAGGGACGATTGGACCCCGATCATTGACCCGCACCACGACCGCCCGGCCGTTGCGCAGGTTTGTGACCCGGACATAGGTTCCGAGGGGCAGAGTTGGGTGGGCCGCCGTGAGGTCATACATTTCGTAGCTTTCGCCGCTGGCCGTGGGCTTGCCTTCGAAGTACTCCCCGTACCAGGAAGCCGTCCCGACCTGATACGGCTTACCCCGGCCAGACTGCGGACGATTATTGGGCGGTTTGTTAGGACCGGCTGGGCTGGAACTTGCCTCCGAGCTGTTTGGGCCCTGAGCCGCTCCCAGGCCGATGATCAATGCGGCAACCATCAGTCCATGAGCCATACGTCTTTGCATTCAGTTCTCCTCGCATACTCAAAAGTGGTCCCTAACTAGGCGATATTTCGTCGAGCGTTCTGTAAATGGTAAAAAGGGAGATTGGCCTTGTCAACCCGAAAGTGAGGGGTCTATAGTGATGTGCTAGTAACTTATATCTTACGTAACTTATTGTAAATTATAGGTAATATCTATCATGTGTTTAGAAACAATGGGCTTAATTGATTACTAATAGGTAAATACTGAGACTCGAGTAGGTTGTGGGGAATTATCATCTCCATTGTTTTCATTGATTTACATCGAAGCCGACGCAAGTTGTTTATTGCGGGCATTTTAGTTAAAAGTTTGCTAGCAAGGAAAAAAGATTTCTGGTCGATCGGAACCTCGAATCGCAGCTGCGAACCGACCGAAGGCCGGGAAGGCTTCTTGCCGTCGTTCTGACCTAACCCATGGCTGACGCACCACCGGTTGTCCTGACAATTGCCGGATTCGACCCCTCTTCAGGGGCGGGAGTCACGGCAGATATAAAGACGATGGCAGCCCACGGGTGCTATGGCGTCGCATGCATCACGGCGATGACAGTGCAATCCACGACCGGGGTTCGCCGGGTAGAGCCGGTTGATGCGGAATTGGTGTCGGAAACCTTGGAAGAACTGATCCGCGATGTGCCCATCGCTGCGGTTCACATTGGCATGCTGGGAACGGCAAAGGTGGCTAAGGCCGTAGCGGAGTTTCTGGCTTTGCGTTCCGGCAAAGCCAGGTTGCCAAACGTGGTGCTTGATCCGATCTTGAAATCTTCCTCCAGAACCGATCTGCTGGATGCTTCCGGGGCAAAGGTGCTAATTGAGAAGCTGATTCCGCTGGCTGACGTAATCACACCGAACGTGGATGAGGCTGCGGCCCTGACCGGGCTGAAAGTAACCGAGCTGGATGAAATGAAGGCGGCGGCGGCAAAGCTGCACGAGATGGGTGCAGTCGCGTCGGTAGTTACTGGGGGGCATCTGGAAAAAGCCATGGATCTGTTGACCTTTACGACCAAGAATGGCGTGGAACAAGAGGTTTTCAAAGCCGAGCGCCAGAGGTCCAACTCAACCCACGGAACAGGGTGTGCGTTCGCTACCGCCATCGCCTGCCACTTGGCCCTGGATCGCGGTCTGGCCGAGGCGGTTCTTTTAGCCAAGACTTACGTTACGGCTGCGATTACGGCTGGCCATCCCGTGGGGCGCGGCACCGGGCCAGTCCACCATCTCTATCGCATGAACGAGCAGCGGCGCGCCGCCGGATCGGGAAAAGAATCGTAAGACTGCTTCATTGAAAGGGCAACTAGTCGCGATCCGGATTGGAGGGGCTTTTTAGTAGAATTCCAGCCACAAATGAAGCCGTAGCTGCCAACAGCCATTCGATGCGCCACATCTGAATCGCCTGAAACTCGGCGAGAGTGGAGGCGCTGTAGAACAGGCTCACGCCAATCGCGCCTGCAACACAACCTAGGCCGATCATGAAAGCGATGAGCGGCCCTGTAGGCAGACCCACCCATCGCTTGATCTCGTGAAAGTGCAGATAACGCAGCCAGTCGGGGAAAGAGGTCTTGCGCCAATCGGAGACGGCGGAGTGAATCCAAGGGCGCACTCTGGACGCCGTTTGCGCCCAAAGCTCGGCAATACCAGAAATCTCCAGGCTCGATTTCTCGGCCAGCAACGGTCTACCGCAGCCGCAGACGTGGCAGAATTTTGCTCCAATCAGAAACTCGCTGCCGCATTGCCTGCAGGAGTCGGCCAACGGTTCGGTGGCCGCGGATGCGCCTGGGCCGGCGGTAGGTGCAAGGCTGGCAGGCGACTGCCAGAAATCCTGCTGCGCATCATGAGCAAATCCAGCCATAGGATAAAGGGGGAGGGCGCCACCACCGTCAACGCAAGCGGGCAACCAAACCCGGCCGAACACAACCTCTTTTCAATTCATACGTTTGCCGGATGGCCGGCGTCTGTGTTCGGTGGTTTCGGGCAATTATTACCTGAAGAGCAGCGTAAAGTTGGCGTGATTACAGTAGTTTCCCGGCCCCGTCGGCGGCGACGAACCTGTTGCGGCTCGCCAGCGCCCCGGAGAATTGGTTGCACTGGAATGGATTACATCTTTG
>JASHRB010000320.1 GCA_030037575.1 Candidatus Sulfotelmatobacter sp.
GGCCAGCCGGGCAGCGACCAGTTTCTGAACGGCTTCGCTGGTGGGCACCAGAACTTTTCCGCCGAGGTGACCGCATTTTTTGGCCGAGGAGAGCTGATCCTCAAAGTGAACGCAGGCAGCGCCGGCTTCAATCATGGCCTTCATGAGCTCGAAAGCGTTTAGGTTGCCGCCGAACCCGGCTTCAGCGTCGGCCACGAGCGGCGGGAACCAATCGATGTCGCATTGACCTTCGGCGTGATGAATTTGATCGGCGCGGGTGAGCGCCTGATTGATACGGCGAATCAGATTCGGCACGCTGTCGACCGGATAGAGACTTTGGTCGGGATACATTTGACCAGCGTCATTGGCATCGGCGGCCACCTGCCAGCCACTGACATAGATCGCTTTCAATCCCGCTTTGACCTGCTGGACGGCCTGATTGCCGGTTACCGCACCGAGCGCGGCGATGAAGGGTTCGCTTTGGCTGTGCAGCAGATTCCAGAGACCTTCCGCCCCACGACGCGCCAGGGTGTGTTCTATGGGCAAAGATCCCCGCAGACGTTTAACATCTGTCTGCGTGTACGGGCGTGTGAGGCCGTGCCAGCGCGGGTTGCGTTGCCAGTCGTTGAGTCGTTCGTTTTGCCAGCTTAAATTGGTCGTCATGAGTGCCTTCTCGCGGGTCCAGAATTTGTCTCCCTGGTGCAGTAGACTCTGCATTGCTCCGGCCTGACAAACCGGCATGTCCACTCGGGCCCAGTAGGACAAAATGGCCTAGCAGGAGGGTTTTGCGCCCGCGACCGACCCGTCCGAGGACTATGATTTTGTTATGAACCCCACGGCAATCGAGAAAAAACCCGCCAACAACGCCCCGCTCACCGGGATCGAGGCTTCCGTTCTCACTCCGGCGGCCCAGGCATTTCTGTCGAAGTTGGCGACTCGATTCGAGTGGCGGCGACAGGAACTGCTGGCGCGGCGGCGCCGGGTGCAGGGGGAGATCGACCGCGGTAAACTGCCAAATTTTCTGCCCGAAACCACTGAGATTCGGCGCAGTGAGTGGAAAGTGGCGCCGATTCCGAGAGATCTTCTCGATCGACGGGTTGAGATCACCGCTCCGGTCGATCGCAAGATGATGATTAACGCGCTCAATTCGGGCGCCAATGTTTACATGGCCGACTTTGAAGACTCGCATACACCGAGCTGGAGCAACAATCTCGAAGGTCAAGCCAACCTGCGCGATGCGGTACGGGGAACCATCAGGTACGAGAGTCCGGAAGGAAAGAAATATCAACTCGGGCCGACGCCGGCGACCTTGATGGTACGCCCGCGAGGATGGCATTTGGAGGAAAAGCACTTTCTGGTCGAAGGCAAGCCGATCTCCGGCGCGCTGTTTGATTTTGGGTTGTCCTTTTTTCACAACGCCGAGGCATTGCTGAGCAAAGGCTCCGGACCATATTTTTATCTGCCCAAACTGGAAAATCACCTGGAAGCGCGGCTATGGAACGATGTGTTCTGTTTTGCCCAGGACGAACTTGGTATTCCGCGAGGTTCGATTCGCGCCACCGTTCTGATTGAAACGATTCTGGCGGCATTTGAGATGGACGAGATCCTGCACGAATTGCGGGAGCACTCTTCGGGGCTGAATTGCGGGCGCTGGGATTACATTTTCAGCTGGATCAAGAAATTTCAGGCGCATCCTGCGTTTGTTTTGCCCGACCGCTCGCTGGTCACCATGGAGACCGGCTTTTTGAGCGCTTATGTCGACTTGCTGGTTAAAATCTGCCACCGGCGTGGAATTCACGCCATGGGCGGAATGGCGGCGCAGATTCCCATTCGCAACGACGCGGTCGCCAATGAAAAGGCGCTTGCGAAAGTGCGGAACGACAAGCTTCGCGAAGTGCGTGCAGGACACGACGGCACGTGGGTAGCGCATCCCGGACTGGTGCCCGCAGCCAAGGAAATTTTCGACCAATACATGCCCGAGCCCAATCAGATTGCTTCGCACCCGGCATCGAACGGCCGGGCCATAACCGCACCAGATCTGATCGAGGTTCCGACGGGCGATAGGACGGAATCGGGATTACGCTGGAACATCGACGTGGGACTGCAGTATTTGCGCTCATGGCTGGGCGGACTGGGTTGTGTTCCGATTTACCACCTGATGGAAGATGCCGCGACCGCAGAAATTTGCCGCGCCCAGGTGTGGCAATGGGTGCGATTCAACGCACAGCTCACCGACGGGCGGCCCGTGACTCAAAGGATGGTAAGAGAGATCATTCAGCAGCGCGCGGCGCAGTTGGGGGATGATGAAAAACTGCGGCAGGCGGCCAAGATTCTGGAGGATTTGACGACCAGCCAGGAATTTGCAGAATTTCTAACGCTTGCCACTTATGAATTATTGGATTAGTAAGGTCAATTCATGGTGAGTTCACGCCGAGTGGTTCCCGCCGACCTCGAAGTCGACGCTGACTTCCTCGCGCAGTTAAAGCAGCGCGTGGCCGCGCGCGAAATCGATCTGGGAATGGGTGTTCTCAGCTCCTGCCGCGACTTGGTCTCCCGCGTCGATCCTGCCCAGGAAAACGCAGCTCGCCTGGTGGTGTATCTCGCGATATGGACGGACATCGGATTTCCCGCACCCTTGCGAGAGATTCTGACCCGCTTTACCCATGAGCCTCGATCGAAGCTGTCGGTCGCGGATTACATCTGCCTCCGCATGGCTGAAGGAATGGCGGCGATGTCGGAGGAAGCGATGGAGGCTGCGATCGGCCATTTTGATTTCGTTCTCAGCCTCAGTGACGAGCTTGCCGATCGCTTTCTGCTTGCCATCGTGTATTTCTGGAAGGCACGCTGCCTGCGCAGAAGGGGCGAATACGACGAGGCCCTGATCCATACACGAAGAGGGATCGAACTGGCGCTGGGCTTAGGACATCCGCGCATGGCCGCGGTAATGCAGGTGCTTGAAGGCTGGCTGTTGTTCCAGAAGGGCAATTGGAAAGAAGCGGTGCGGATTTCGCAGGCGGCTGAAAAGGTGCTCGCTCAAACCGATGACTATGTGACGCTGGGCAACATTCAATCTTTTTACGGGCGCATGGCGCGTCGCGAAGGTCGTTTCGACAAGGCGGTTGAATTTTTTGAAAATGCAATTCGTCAGTATGAAAAGAGGGATGCCAAACATGCCAACCTGGCGCGATCGCTTGCCAACATGGCGCTGGCCAAGCGCGGAATTGCTCTGCAGTTACAAAAACGAATCGACCGCGAAATGCAGCGGCGCCGCAAACATTCGACCAAGAGTCGCGATTCCCGGAATTCGAATTTTAGAGGTCAAGAAGCACACAATTACGATTCTCGCAATCATGACTATCGCCAACGACTGAGTCGGCTGCGCACGGAGGCTCTCGACCATCTTAAAGTTGCGCAAACCATCTACCGGCAACGTCCCAGCCACCACGGAGCGGGCACGGCGTCTCTGAACGCTGCCTACATCCATCTTGACGCGGGGGATTTTCAGCGCGCCGACGAAGAAGCGATGTGCGCGTATGAAATGGCCGAAGAAAAACAAGACTATATTTTGATGGGACGGGCGCGCATTCTGCAGTGCATGATTGAAAACGCCAAAGTGGAGGAAGAAATCGGCGAAGGTGCCGACCCGGGAACTCACGCGCGACGCGCCTTCGAATTCAGCCAAGAGGCGGTTGAACTGGCCAAACATACCCAACATCGTCTCCTGCTGGCGAATGCGCAAGTGTGGCAGGGTCTCACGCAGTGCAACTCGTTTTTCGACAATGCGGACGCAGCGCGCGAGTCCTACGATTTGGCGCGGGCCTCCTGCAGCGGAAACCAGCCCGACCACCATATGTGGCAGGACCTGCAGGCGCTGGGAGCGAAGATTCTTCGCAAGGGAAGTGTGCACCCCCGACTGAAGGCGTGGTCGCAAGGGGCGGTGGGCGAGAAGACCTTCCGGCAAATCCGCGACGAGTTTGAAGAGATCGTGATTGCGCGGGTCTGGGAGCGCGAGGGCCGAAAGGTCTCCCGCGCTGCGGCGCGCCTATCAATTTCTCCCAAGAAAGTGCGGCGCATCCTGGCGCGCGTCGGTCGACGAAAACCACGCCAGGGCTAAGGCCACAGCTGCCGCGCCGGACCGAATCGTTCCTGCCATGCCGCTTGCACCTCAGGGATCACGCAGTGCTGCGCAGCTCGGGAAAATCGATGCGCGGTCGCAGCGGCTCTCACGCAGCAGGGAACCAGGATCGTTGCTGGAAAACGGCCGCAGGACTGCGCTCGCTGCTCGATCACACGCCGTCCGGCTGCATCTGACCAAAATGGCGGGCAGTGCCTCCTGAAATATTTTCGCTCCGCGCAGCCCGGGGACCGGTGGCGGTGGGACAAATCAAACCGGGTTCACGCCTTTTCTGTCAGGCCAGAGCCGGAATATATCGTGTGCTTTCGGGAAGGAGAGATATAAAATCCTCTAACCGGTACTAAGTCGCGCAAACTAGTTGCGGTTTGCGCATGGTGGCTGGCGGCTTCGCTCGCAGACTTACTGTGTTGTGCCGAAGTTCGCGTTGCTCAAAGTGCCCGTCGTCGTGGTGACCTGGACCGGTCCCGTAGTGGCCCCGGCCGGCACAACCGCCGTCAAGTAAGTGTCCAAATCGACCGTAAACGTGGCTGCCACTCCGTTAAAAGTGACCGAGGTCGCCCCGGTAAAACCTTGGCCGAGAATCTGGACCTGCGAGCCCACCTTGCCCGCGGAGGTCAGCGTCCTGATAAAGGGGCCGAGACCCGCTTTGCCAGCCTGTAGCACTAAAGCGACCGAACGCGAACGGTCTTCGAGGTTGGCGTCATATCCGCCAATTGCACTCAATGCTTTTCGTACGCCGCCGACCTGCGCTATTTCAGCTTGACAAACAGCAAGACGAAAATGGCCCACACCCCCACTGTGATTGGAAACTGCGCCAAGGAGGCATCCCGCAATGCACCGCCTCTTGGAATTGCATAGGTGAGCACAAACATAGCGACAGCCGTGAGTATTCCCAGAATCAGCTTACTCTTCCAATTCATATTGATCCTCGCTTTCGCGCTCGCCGATGTGGTGTGCAGATCATAACGAAACCCGCATCCGGCAATCAATATGCTGTGCCCAGGCGAACGTGAACATCCTTGCCGGGCGCTACCGGAAACCTCCACTGTCTCGAATCTTGCCTGCTGCCTCCTCCAGAAAATCATCTACCTGCCGGTGGGGCGGCGGCTGTAATCCGGTCTTGGCGTTAATCCTGTCTGCGATCTGGAGTGCGGTGCTTGGGCGCACGAAATCGTCCAGCTCCCAGCGCCGATGAAGGTAGGTCTCGATGAGGATGAGTTCATCTGCGGCCACGTGCTCCCGATCAGGGCCAGGACCGCTGGTCCCTGCCGAAGTTCTCCACGACGGGCGCACTTGCGCAGTCGGTTTTTCGCGGAGGACTGCGGTCCCGGCAACGAAATCCCCTAGCCTGCGGCTCTGACGGTTGCAGCCTGGCCGAATTGACTTGCCCGATTGTGCGTGTCGGCTTCCTTTTTCACTTCGGTATTGAGTGGTATTGGGCGCTTCTTCTGAACGTTCCGGCGTATGCGCTGATCGGTGTGATCGTCGAAGGTCTGCGGCAATCGCGATATCGATTGCAAGCGCACGGGCGATAGTTGGCGAAAAATTACAGGGAACTCGCGCATCGCGGCGATCACTCGGATGGCTCGGCATTTCTCGCGCCGGTCACAGGGCACGACACATGTGTCTGAGCCGTACTCTACGCGCTTGTGACTGTTGGTCTTCGAAAAAGATCGAAAGTTACAGCGATATTCCGGCTTTTGATATGGCCGTTCTTCTCGAGAGACAACTGGGTAAGCACCAACTCATGGAAACAGTCCATTAACTGGTATATGGCCGATCCGCAAGGAGGGTCTGATCGATCTGGATAATTGTCTGTAGTCGCCGCAGCAATGCAAGGAGGGCCGCAATGCTGAGGATCCAAACGGCAAATGCCGCGTTTACCGTCCATCCGGGCGCCGCGCCCACGCGCCGCAGCAGGAAGGGAAGAAAATTCCACGTCGTGAGGTGAACGTAATCCCAGGGATCCTGCGTCATCGTAACGGTGTTTAGGCCCCAGGCGTCCATTTTTCCCAAGGCAAAGGCCATAATGTTTTTCAACCGCAGCGCGATCACAAACGTGGGATGTCCGAAAGTTTCCATCTGGAAGATCTCAAGCGGAAGCCAGAATGCCAGCGATGCCATTTGGATGACCAGGCTAGCACAAATCAGAACCATGCCACTCCGGCAGACCAGCTTGCCCATATCTTCTCGAAAGCGAAGCAGCAGCGGCACGGAAAGCATCGCCACCAATTCGACGGCAGTTGAAATGTAGCGGTCTCCCCAGGCGTGATCGCCCGCCCAGTAGGTGTAGCGAGCGTAGAAGCTCATATAACCAATCAACAGGAGAATCGACGTTACCGCGTAAGCGTGTGCCGCGGGACTCATGCGCTTCCATATCAGCCCAAGAACCACAAGTGTCAGCAACACCAAGGGGTCAAAGAGAAAAATGGATTTCTCCGGCTTGAACAGCGCGCCGAAAAATCCCACGTGAAAGGGCGTGCTCCAGGGAAAATTGACCGGCAGTTTGGGATCGTTCAGCCGCTGCTCTTTCGCAAAAAGTGGCAGATAGGTTTGGGTCCATGATCCAAAACGATAAAAATTGTACGCCCGTTCGATCCCTCCGAAGAAACCGTAAACGGGCAGGGCAACTTTGCAATATTCGACCAGACGACGCCACAGTTCCCTTCCCCTAAGGCGCTCGAACCAGAGGACGCTCAGCATGAAGACGCCGGCTGCGAGCAAGTCGAGGCCAGTCGTCAGGCGAGTCAGAAGATTCAGTCCGAGCGCGGCGGACCCGGCATAAAGCGCGCGCACCCTGCCGGTCTGCAGCCATTCATATTGGTAGGAAAATCCGGTGAAGGTCAGAAGCGTGATGTAGTTGTTCTCCATCATGTTCTGCGTGTAATGCAGGTGCGTCGTGCAAAACAGCAGGGCGAGCACGCCCGCAACCGCCTCCTTCACATTGAACCCCAGCTGGCGGAGCAACCGAAAGGCAATCCAGGCGGTCAGCACATTCACCAGAATGCTGGTGCAATAGGTCACGATGATGCTGCGCACCGCGGGATCGTCTTGGTAGTCAGAAAATATCCGCCAATGCGAGATCCACGTCCCCATGACGTCCGCCGGTAGCATGAGCAGCGATTGGCCGATCCCGTACCAGCTGTAGAGACGGCCACCGCGACCGTGCAAGCCAAAATCCGGATAGTCGTCCGGATACAGCTGCGGCTGTGAAGTCCAAAGCCAGTGGGTGGTCTGCAGGCGATAAGTTGTGTCTATCGTTCCCAGTTCGCCGGACTGCACAGCAAAAGCAAGCAAGCCCGCCGCCAGGCACAAGAGAAGGAGAGGATCGTTCCGCCATCTCCCCAAGCGTGAGGTCATCGCTGGCATGGCAACACAACTGGAATTTCCTTTTTGCACCACAAGAAGTGTAGAACTCATCTCAGAATGTTTCAGGAGAATGATGGCACAGGCGAGGTGAAGCATCCCCAGAAAGTTTCCAGCATGACGCTCATATCTGATAACCAGGCGCCGAAAGTTCTGCAAATAGGTCGACAACCGCATCCGCCGTGGACGCGGTTACTCACCCCACCGTGACGGTTCGCTGGCAACGGCCTGCCGCGCCGCCTAGGTCCGATCATGTGATCGGTTGACGCCGATTAGGAGGCTCGCGGTCCCATGCGGCGACCAAATGAATGTGCGAAAACTGTTTCGGATGACTGCTTTCATCCGCGGTCGGCGTAGCCCGCGCCCGCGGCAGAACCGTCTGGTGGTCCGGCGAAAAAACGGCTCAATCGGCCTCAGAAATGGCAGAATGAATTCGAAATTCATAGCGGGACCTGACGATCGGCATGCGGAGCGGGTTACCCCGCCTCCGCCGAGTCGGCCCGGGGATTTCATCCCCAGCCGCTCACAGATTCGGACGTGAACCTCTCGGTTCATCGGGCTCGTCCCACCCTAAAAGCTTCAGACAATGCGTGCATCTTCGTAGTACGTGTTCTTGCCGCAATAAGGTTCCTGTCTGCCCTTTTTTAGTAGTGGAAATGGATGGCCCGCAGTTAGTCGGTTATACGATTCCCCCCGCAAAAAAAATTACCCCGTCGCCCGGCCGATTGCTCTTATCCAATAGTGGTGGTGTGCGAGCAAATGGCGACGGTAGATTTCGGAACGTATCATCATTCGACGCCCCAAGAATCAGAACGCATGAGGGAGTACGCTGAAAAGGCGTTCTCCCGCTTGTTGCGGCCTCTCTATTCTCGGCGTGCTCGTCCGAGGATTCTGGACGCTGGCTGCGGATTGGGGTTTTTAACCTACGTTGCCGCGAAGTGTTTCCCGAAGGCGAGCGTCACCGGGATCGACCTATTCCGGCATCGCAGCGTGTCAGAACTCTCGATGGACAAGGCCGTGAAGAATATGAAGTCTTTGGGGATCGACTCCAGAACTTCGTTCCTAAGGCACGACCTGACAAAACCGATCGAACCAAACCTGAAGTACGATCTCGCGGTTTCA
>JASHRB010000321.1 GCA_030037575.1 Candidatus Sulfotelmatobacter sp.
GACACGGTTTGGTTTTCTTATCAGCACGGCGGCGCCGCGCTGCTGGACTTCTTGAACGCGGAGAGCGATTACCGCGCGGTGCAGTTGAACTACGTGAATCTTGTGGGAGCCTACTTGAGCGCTGCTGCACAAATGAATCAGGCCGTGGGCAAAGAGGTAATGCAATGACCAATCGATGGCTTCGACCTTCCAGGGGACGAGTTTTGGCTTCGCTGCTGACGGTTGCCCTGGCGTTCCTGCTCTCCGGCTGCAATGCGGGTAAGGCCAATGAACAAGCCGAAGCTCCGCCGCCGGCAACGGTTGTGCCCGACTTGAACGCCAATGATTTCAAGGTGGACCATCCCGAGCTGTTTCCTCTGGCCACGGCTGCCGAATACAAGGCGGCGCCGGCGATGGATGTGACCGGCGTGGTCGAACCGGACATCGCGCGGGCCGTGCCGGTCGTGACCGTGGCTTCGGGAAGGGTTTTGGAGATCAAAGCGCGCCTGGGCGACGAAGTGAAGAAGGGCCAGGTGCTGATGAGGGTGCAGAGCAACGACGTTTCCGGCGCTTATCAGACCTTTCGCAAAGCGGTAAACGATGAACTGCTGGCGCGGGTGCAATTGCAGCGGCAGCAGACCCTGTTTGACAAAGGCGCGGTGGCCAAGAGCGCGGTGGAGCAGGCGGAAGATGTGGAGAAAGATGCGCAGGCCGATTTGGAGGCCGCGACCGAGCAGTTGAAACTGCTGGGCATCGATCCAGACCATCCTTCGGGAATGGTCGACGTGGTCGCTCCGATTTCCGGAGTCATCACCGATCAGCAGATTACCAATTCGTCGGGCGTGCAGGGACTCAGTTCGCCGAATCCGTTTACCATCTCCGACCTTTCTTACGTTTGGATCGTTTGCGACGTGTATGAAAACGATCTGGATGCGGTGCACGTGGGAGACATCGCCGATGTGCGGCTGAACGGGTATCCGGCGAAGGTTTTCAAGGGAACGATCGACAACATTTTGCCCGTGCTCGATCCCAACATCCGCACGGCGAAAGTGCGGCTGGAAGTTGAGAACCCGGGAATGATGAAAGTCGGAATGTTCGTTACCGCGACCTTTTACGGCAAGCAGGCGGAAACCTATGCCGCCGTTCCGGCCACCGCCATTTTGCACCTGCACGACCGCGATTGGGTTTATGCGCCGCTCGGCGCCCCAGGCCACTTCAAAAGGCAAGAAGTCATCACCGGAAACATGCTGCCCCATAACGCGCAGGAAGTCATTTCCGGGCTGAAGCCGGGGGATCGCGTGGTGGCAAATGCTCTGGTGCTGCAGAACACGGTGGAGCAATGAAGCGATGATTCGCCGCATCGTCGATTTCGCGCTCAATAACCGCTTGCTGGTGCTGGGGCTGGCGCTGCTCTTGTTTGTGGCCGGCATTGTCGCCTTCCACGACCTGCCCATCGAGGCTTATCCGGACGTGGCCGACAACTACGTCGAAATCATCACCCAGTGGCCGGGAATCTCCGCCGAGCAAATCGAGCAGCAGGTCACCATTCCGCTCGAGATTGTGATGAACGGCATTCCCCACGTCGTGCATTTGCGCTCCTTCTCGCTGTTCGGGCTATCCGACCTCAAATTGATTTTCGACGACCAATCGGATAACGACTGGAACCGGGAACGAGTGCTCGAACGGCTGAGCCAGGTAAACTTGCCGCCCAATGTCACCCCGCAGATGGGAACGGATTGGAGCCCGGTGGGGCAGATTTATTTCTTTACCTTGCGCAGCACCAATCCCGCCTACGACCCCATGGAGCTGAAGTCGATCGAAGACTGGGTGATCGAAAAGAATTTCAAGTCGGTGCCCGATGTCGTGGATGTGGCCAGCTTCGGCGGGCCCACCCGCGAATACCAGGTGCGGATCGATCCCAATAAGTTGATCGCCTACGGATTGAGCCTGTCGCAAATCGAACAGCAACTCACCAACAACAACGCCAATGCGGGTGGCAGCTTCATCCAGGAGGGCTTGCAGCAGATCAATGTGCGCGAGGTCGGACTGGTCGATCGCGCGCAGGACATCGCCAACACCGTCATCCTCACCAAAAACGGCACTCCGCTGCGCATGAAAGATATTGCCGCGGTTGCGCAAGGACCAAAGATTCGGCTGGGGCAGTTCGCCAAGGCGATTCACCGCGAAGACGGAAAGATCGTCGACAACGACGATGTGGTTTCGGGAATTGTGCTGTTGCGCAAGGGCGCGCCGGCAGATTCGGCCTTGCAAGGCATCCACAAAAAGGTGGAGGAGCTGAACGACCACATTCTGCCGCCGGGAGTGAAAGTCGTTCCCTTCATCGATCGCAGCGATTTGGTGCACTTCACCAGCCACACGGTTCTGCACAACCTGACCGAGGGAATGATTCTGGTTTCGATCATTCTTTTCCTGTTTCTCGGCAACGTGCGGGGCGCCATTATCGTGGCGGCGACCATCCCCTTTTCGCTGCTGTTCGCCTCGATCTGCCTTGATCTACGGCAAATTCCCGCGAATCTGCTTTCGTTGGGGGCGCTCGATTTCGGCATGGTGGTGGACGGCGCGGTGGTGATGATCGAAAACATCGTTCGCCATTTGAACAGCCGCAGGGGAGACCTCAAAACCCCGAGCGAAAAAATCAGCGAGGCCTCGCACGAAGTGCAGAGGCCGGTGTTCTACGCCATTGCCATCATCATCACCGCCTATCTGCCCATCTTCACCCTGGAGCGAGTTGAAGGCAGGTTGTTTCACCCCATGGCCTGGACGGTGGCCTTCGCGCTGCTGGGCGCTCTGATTTTCTCCATTCTGATCGCGCCGGTGCTGGCCAGCTTTGCTTTCGCCAAAGGCGCCAGCGAATGGCACAACCCGGTGATGCAGTTTCTGATCGAGAAATATCGGGTCGCGGTGCGCTGGGCAATTCGGCATCGTGGGGCGACGGTCGCGACGGCGATGGCTCTAGCGGCGGTGGGCGCGTATCTCGCCTTTGGCGGAGTGATCGGCTCCGAGTTCCTACCGCATCTCGATGAAGGCGCATTGTGGGTGCGCGGCACGCTCGCCCCCAGCACCGGCCCGGACGAGGGTATTCGGGTGGCCAACCAGGCGCGCATCATTCTTTGCTCCTTTCCCGAGGTGCCGCAATGCACCAGCCAGGTGGGGCGGCCCGACGATGGCACCGACACCACCGGCTTTTTCAATACCGAGTATTTCGTCGATCTCAAACCGAAGGAGCAATGGCGGCCCGTCTTCCATAAGAATGTCGATGAACTCATCGCCGCCATGCAGCGCCAACTCGACAAGATTCCCGGCGTAGTCTGGG
>JASHRB010000024.1 GCA_030037575.1 Candidatus Sulfotelmatobacter sp.
CGCCGGCCTCTGGAACGAGAAAGCGCGATGGGGAGCGGGTTGCAGTTTTGTGGATTACGACCGCGACGGCCATTTGGATTTGTTCGTCTCCAACTATGTGGAATTTTCCTTCGAGAGCGCTCCGGTTCCCGGAGAAAACTCGAACTGCAACTGGAAGGGCGTGGCCGTGGAGTGCGGCCCGCGCGGGCTGCCCACGGGCCGCCATTCTCTCTACCGCAACAACGGCGATGGTACGTTCTCCGACGTTAGCGAAAAAGCCGGGATCGCGAAGGCGACGGGGTCCTATGGAATGACCGTGGTGGCGGCTGATCTCGATGAGGATGGATGGACCGATATTTTTGTGGCCTGCGATTCCACGCCAAGCCTGCTCTTCATGAACAACCACGACGGAACCTTCCGCGAAGAAGGCGTGCTGCGCGGCGTGGCGCTCAGCGACGACGGGATGGAGCAGGCGGGCATGGGAGTGGGCGTGGGAGATTACGACCTCGACGGCCATCTGGATTTGTTTAAGACACACTTTGCCGAAGACGCCAACGGCTTGTATCACAACGACGGCAAGGGAAATTTCGACGATCTGACGCGGTCTTCTCGGGTGGCGGTCGACACGCGATACATCTGCTGGGGCGCGGGCATCGTCGATCTCGATAACGATGGATATCCCGATTTGTTCATGGTTACGGGAAACGTTTATCCGGAAGTCGAACGGAAGCTGCCGCAATTCCCTAACAAATCGCCGCGCGCGGTTTTCCGCAACCTGGGGAATCGCACATTTGAAGAACTCGGGATTGAGGCAGGACCGGGCGTGGCCGCGCCGCATTGCAGCCGCGGTTGCGCCTTTGGCGATTTCGACAACGACGGCGATCTTGATATTTTGATTGTCAATCTCAACGAACCTCCCTCGCTGCTGCGAAATGATATGCAGCGGAAACAGAACTGGATCAAGATCAAGTTGGAGGGGGTGAAGTCGAATCGCAGCGCGATTGGCGCGCGCGTGCTGGCACGCTACGGCGAGAAAGTGCAGGCGCAGGCCGTTCTCAGCCAATCGAGCTTCTACTCCTGCAATGACTCCCGCCTGCATTTTGGCTTGGGCGGATTCTCCTCGGTCGATCTGGAAGTTTACTGGCCCCATGGGCTGCGGGAGCAATTCAAAGGGCTCGCCGCAAACCGCTTGGTCACGCTGCGCGAAGGAACCGGCATTATAAAAAACCAGAGTTGGTGGCCCGATCGTTCGCAACTACAACTACACTGAGTCGTAATACCGGCAGACCTGCAGGGTAGGGATTTTCATAAAAAGGTCTTGACAGCAAGCGTTCTCTAATCTTTAAATACTAACCGATCGAAGTAAACGTTTTCTCACCGGATGACCCTGTTTCGAAGGTGCACAGGAGGAATCAAATGCTTGTAACGGCTAGGCCCTGCCGCTTGCTGTGCCTGCTGTGGTTCGCGATGGTCGGCGCGGTTGGCGCATTCGCCCAGTTCACCAGCAGCGTCCAAGGTACTGTCCAAGACCCTTCCGGGGCCGGTATTCCTAAGGCCAAAGTGGTGATCGTGAATAAAGATACACAACTCGCCCAAACCACCACGGGCGATAGCGCGGGCAACTTCCGCTTCGTAAGCCTCGCTCCAGGCTCCTACGAAGTTACAGTCGAAGCGCCGGGGTTCAGCAAGGCCGAGGCGAATATCATTTTGCTGACGGAGCAGAACCTAAACCTGCCCATCACTATGAAACTCGGTGCCGTGGCTGAGTCCGTCACGGTCACGTCCTTAGCACCGGTCGTCGATACCGCGGACAGCCGCAACCAGTTGACGCTGGAGAATGCCGGGGTCGCCGAACTGCCGGTTGCCGGCCGCAATTTAGTTACGCTGACAACTTTGGCGCCGGGAGTTGCGGGCTTGGGAACGATGGGCGGCGGCCAACCCGGCAAAGCCGGAACGCCGGGATCTGGTGTGGACAATTATTCGACGGAAACGCAAGTCGATGCCACGGCCAACGGACAAGGGCAGATGTCGAATATGTATGTGATCGACGGACTTGATGTGACCAGCGGCATCCGGCAAGGCGTGTTGAACCTGACTCCCAATCCGGAGTCGATCCAGGAAACCAGCATTCAGGTCAATACCTACTCCGCCGAGTACACCCGCGCCAGCGGCGTGGAAGAAGTAATGACCACGAAATCGGGCTCAGAGCAATTCCATGGCGAAGCCGCCGATTGGTTCTATTACCAGAACATGTTCGCAACGACACACTTCTCCGGTCCGACCTATCTGCCGTTCCACGGCAATAATATGTCGTTTGCGGTCGGAGGCCCGGTGATTCCGCACAAACAGTTCTATTTCTACTTTGCCGTGGAGCCGTTGCGCTCATCGCAGGCAACCAGCTCTTCCATTACGTTCGCCGATCCGCAGTTCATCGCGTGGGCCAAAGCAAATTATCCATCGACCGTGGGAACGAGCATACTAAGCTCCTATGTGCCAACGAATGTGAACGCGGTAAGCATTTCGGCAACCGGTTCGAGCATCACCGGCTGCGGCACCTCTGCCACCAACTTGCTTCCCTGCAGCCTGCCGCTCATCGATACCGGCAACTTCAGCGCTACGCAACTGCGGAATGGCACACAGTATTTTATCCGTATCGACAAGGCCTTCAAAAACGACCGTATTTACGGAAGCTTCTATCGCACGGTTCTCAATTACGGCGCAGCCTCTGCAATACCGGTGTTCACGGCGCTCGACAACAACTGGCAGCGCGCGTTTCAGGTTAACCACACCCACACTTTTTCGCCCACGACTTTGAATGAAGCTATCTTTGGCGCGAACCGCGTAGAAGGAACCTTGGGCAGCGGAGCGCAGAATTACAGTGTGCCGTCGATCGCGGTGACGGGGTTAAACACGGAAGATGGACAAGCTTTTGGCGTTGGCTTCGCGCAAGGAGATTTCATCCAGCACAACTATCACTGGCGCGATGTTCTCGCGCATGTGCAGGGCGCCCATTCGCTGAAGTTCGGTTACGAGGGATGGTATGGCGATGATGTCGAGCCGTTCCAGGGGCCCTATGCTCAGCCTACCTTCACGTTCAATAATCTGCTCGACCTGTCACAAGACAACGCGCAATACGAAAATCACGTAATGTACAGCCCGATCACCGGCCAGCCGGTGCTGTGGTCGTGGGATGCTGCATCGAGAACCTGGGGCCTTTTTGCCGAAGACACTTGGAAGGTGAAGCGAAATGTCACGCTTACGATGGGCTTGCGCTGGGATGACAGCGGCAATCCCTGGTCGAAGAGCCCAACGACCGTGTTCGGCAACTTCTATCTCGGACCGGGCCAAACCTACGACCAACAAGTTGCAAACGGCTTCGCCAAAGCCACTCCGAAAGCTTTGAACAGCGCGGTGACGGATCTGCTCAGTCCTCGCGTCGGCGTTGCCTGGGACATTACCGGCAGGGGCAATTCTGTGCTGCGCGGAGGATTCGGTGTGTTCAACAACTGGCTGACTCAGGCCAATGTACAGGAGGAATTTCGCGGCAGCCCGCCCGGACCGATTATTCCAACCTTTACCGCAGGTACATCGACGCCCCCGCTGTTTACCGTGGGTACGGGCGGGAAACCCCCGTTTGGATTCGCCTATCCGCCCCTGGCGGGATCGCCGATCTGCCCGACCCTCGGCGACGACGGGTGTCTGGATTCGCAGGGCGGTATTGTCGGCGGCAACTTCTTGATCGGAGGAATCAACCCGAATTTGAAATCGCCGAAGGCCAATATCTGGTCGGCGACCTTCGAACAAGAAATCGGCCACAACTTCTCTGCCAGCGCCGGTTACGCCGGGTCGCATTCCTACAACGTGGCCAGCGGCGGCAATCAGGCGGGCGAGGTGAGCTATGGCGAAGACATCAATGCTTTCGCGGGCGATCTGTTCACCCGCGCGGCCGCCAGCCGGCTCAACCACAGCTTTGGAGAGATTGTTTACACCGATAACAGCCGCTACGGAAACTACGAAAGTGTTTTCTTCGACTTCAAAGGACGGCTCTCGCGTCGCGGATTCCTGGAAGCGTCCTATACGCGTTCGCGTTCGGAAGATGACGCCGGCGGACCGCTCGGCGCCTATCCGGCCGAGGCGAATCCGGCGCAGTATTACGGCCCTTCGCAGTGGGACACGCCGAATCGCTTCTCGCTTACTTTTAACTATCAATTGCCTGGACTGAAAACCGCGCAGGGACTGGTGGGAAGAGCGACGCAAGGTTGGGGTATCAGCGGAACCAGCATTTTCCAAAGCGGATATCCCACCATGGTTTACACAAGCGCAGCGTTTCTGGCGGTGTGCAGGTCCGGCACCTTGAGCCCTTGCTCGGCGAGCGATCCCGCAGTCGCGTACCAGGCGGGTAGCGGCGATTACAACGCGGATGGCGACAACAACGATTATCCCGATGTGACAAGCTATCAACAGGGAAAATCAAAAAGTGCGTTCATCAACGGGGTTTTCACTTCCGGACAATTCACCGCTCCGGCGATCTTCGGCAACGAAGGCAACGAGAGGGCGAATCCCTTCTGGCAGCCGAATTTCGCAGAAACCGACGTCAACATGTACAAGATCACGCACATTGCTGAGAGAGTCGATGTGCAACTGCGCTTTGAATTCTTCAACCTCTTTAACCGCGTGAATCTTACTGGCTTCGACAACAATTTTGCCGATCTGGGCAGCACGTTTGGAAAGGCCACGGCGCAGCAGTTGCCGCGCAACTGGCAAGTGGCCGCCAGATTTACTTTCTAAGGATGGGTGCTGTACTCGCTGAAAAAGCCTCTCCGCTTGAAGAGAGCGGAGGGGCTTTTGTTCTGCGCAGAGGGAGGGCCGGTCGCGCGGAATCTTGCTTGCAGAGAATCGATCTACGACACTAGCCGCACATAGGCGCTGTAGGTTTCCCCGTCGATACTCATGAATGGACGCATGGTCACGCTGCTTCCGTTGGCGGCGACGGCCAGCCAATCGCCCGTGGCATTGTTGGTGGGCTGGGCTTGCAACAAGGCGGCCCGCTCGAACGTCGGCTGGGAATCGGCGATCGCCATAAGCACGAACGGCCCTTGCATCAACCCCGCCATGTTTGGATGGTTCGCATCTACCTCTACGACTCGCAACGGCATGGGCAATTCCAACTCAATGCGATCACCGTCCTTCCAGCTGCGACGAGTGGCAGCGAAGCTACCCGGTTGCACCGGGTCCGAGACGCGATTGCCGTTTACAGAGAGCACCGGATCGGGCCTGGCCCATGCCGGAACGCGCACATAGACCGTGTATTCCTTAGCCTGTGAACCCGACACTTGAATTTGAATTTTGTTGTCGAAGGGATATCTGGTTTCCTGCCTCAGTCCGTAGCGACCGCTGCCATCGCTCCATTGCACCCTCGACGGGGTAAAGAGATTCACGTAAACCCCGTCGGAGGAACGCAAGTAGGTGCTGACGTGGTAATCGGCGGCGAGTTGCGGGAAGGTTCCCGAACAGCACGGCCATTTTTGTCCGTACCAGACTTTCTTGCCGCTTATGTTGTAGTCGGAATAATAAAACGAAGTGCCGTCAGCCTGGATCGGCCACGCGCCGAGAATCGTGTTGTAAAGGACGCGCTCCATGCTGTCGCCATAGCTGGAGTCTTTGGTTGCGCACAGCAGATAGCGCGTGATCTTGAAGTGGCCATACGAGCCGCAGGGGGTTTCGAAACTGGCGTGAGTAGAGCTGAGACTGTCGCCCAACTGGCCGCGGCCGGGTTCTCCGAAAGATTCGTCCGGCCCCCAACCACCGGTGGCGAAGCTTTGCGTGGTCAGCAGCATTTCGAAACCATTCTTTGCGGCGCGCAGATGTTTCACGCTGCCTAGAGTGATATAGGCCTGCATCGCCGAACTGAACGCGTTGACGTGACTATAGGCGTGTTCGAAGGGCAGAACGTTGTTTCCCTCGGCCAGCGGATTGAAATATGTGTCATCCTCGAGATACTTTTTGGCCATCTCGCGATAGAACACATCGCCGCTGCGCTGATAAGCGAGAAAAAGATTTTCCGGCAGGGTGTAGGTCTCGTCCCAAGTGTAGGAAGTGTCTTTGTGAGGACGCGAGCGCTGCTCCTGTCGGGATAGAGCTTTCTCCGGCAAATACGCCACAATGGCGTGGGTCAGTTTTTCATGAACTTCCCTCGCCATCGGATCGTGCGCAAATTCATGCGCGTCGATCAGGCCGCAGGAAAGTTTGTCGTAGGTATACGCCGGGAGCCGGTAATCGACGAAGAAAGTAGCCTTGGCGTCGAGTGTCTCCGCGTAGCCTTTTACCAGCCGAATGATCTTCGCGCGGGTCCGCTGGTCCCCTGTAACCGCATAGCAGCGCGCCAACGCCGATACGTATTGTCCAAAACTGTGCCCGGGGATGAACGCGTGGAAGTCATTGCGGATCAGGCTGAACCCGGTGCCGTCGTACCAGCCACCCATATCCTCGCCCGGAGCCGGCAGGCCGGCCTGCTGGCGAAAGACCTTGAGCAGGCGGTCGTCTTCGAGATTCAGGAAGCGGGCGTGGTTTTCTTCGAACTGCCGCTTCATGGGACCGGCAAGCAACTCCACATCGGAATACGAGAATGTCGTGAGCGGCGGGGTGATCGCTACGCTGCCCCTGTCTGGCGAAGGCGACGCCCAGGCGCGAACCGCTCTCCCAGAACCGGCCAGGGTGGAAGCAGCAGTTACGCCCGCAGCTTGTAAGAAGGTACGGCGGCTGACGTCAGTGCGCATCATTGCACTCCTCTAGGTTTCGGGAATCGTTGGCAAACGTTTTCTCTTGGTGTACGCCGTCCCCAGCCTGCTTGTCAATCTTGCGTATCGAGCCGTGCTAAATGTAACCCAAGGGGAATTGCCTGCATTGTCTGCCAGGTGCCCTCAATTTTCCTGCCGCGAGGCGGAGGCCAGCCATTCCAGGGCTGCATATGCCATCACCAGAGTGCGCTCGGGCGGCTGCAGCCCATTCCTCAGAGCCGCAACTGCGGTCTCCCGCCCGCGCGCAGCCGCGTGGGCGGCAAAACGACAGTTGCGGTCAAATGGCCCTGGCGGACCCAGGTTCGTCCGGTTCGTTCGAGGCCGTCGGCGCCGGGTAGTGGCAGCCGCGAGCCCATGCCGAGGTCGCGAAAATCGATTTGGCGGCTGAGCGCCTTCCTCGCTCCCATCGCCAGAAAAGTCGTTCTGCGCCTGAAGCGCGTCAATTTTGTCGTTCTTAGCCGTGGACAGCCGGAGCCACGACGATATTGCGTGGTTTTCGCCTTCTTCGGTCCAGTCGGCGCTCTTCAACATTTTGATCGCGAGAGCCGGCGGCTTGGTTTCCGGCGTTCCCGCCGCGCGCGGCTCCAACACCGAACTGCCGGAGGGCCCTTGCCGATAAATTGCGCTCCCGCCACCGGGAGAGCAGTGACGCCGGCTAGCGGCCTGGAATGCGCCCGATCCCGTGGTTGTCCACGCTCACGCAGAATGCCGGAACCTTCGAGATGGAGCGAGGCGCCTTTGGTTAGTCTGCCTCGCTATTGAGGATGACCCATGCCGAGCTGGCGGCAACAGCGGCTTCTGCGCTCCTCAGAAATCCCGTGCGGCTGGCGGGTTCGACCAGGATCGCATCCTGCGGCGTTCCCCCAGCCTGAATTAGGTTTAGGAGCTGCGTGCTTCGCTGGATCGAATCATTGTCGGCGCATAGAACCCGGAGTTCCCCCCCGAGGCGTTCCGCCGCTTCTGCGGCTGCGATGGCCTGTTCGCATTGATAGTCGTTATCGCGTGATCAGCGACGGCAGAAAGCGAAGCTTCTTCGCTACCGTGTTGCCTTTCTACCGCAACCTGCCAAGCGATCACGCAGGCGGTGCCGGCTCCGGGGCTTCGTCGAATTCGTGAAGCTCGGCGGACGACAAACGGAACTCAGCCGCGCCCGCAATGCCGGCGAATTGTCGGGGATTGCGGAAGCCGACGATGGCTCCCGTTACGGCCGGGTTCATCAAGGTCCAGGCGATGGCCAGCTCTCCGGAAGAGCGCCCCTGGCGCTTTCCGATCGCCCCAAGAATTTCCACCGCATGCAGGTTACGGGAAAGCGCGGGCTCGACAAAACTGGGCAAATTGCGTCGCCAGTCTTCGGGCAGGAAATTTGCCACGCGTTCTTTCGTCATTGCGCCGGTCAAAAGGCCGGCATACATCGGCGAATACACGATGACGCCGACGTTATTGCAGGCGCAGAAGGGCAGAATCTCCTTCTCAATCTCGCGCCTCACCACGGCATAAGGCGGCTGTAAAGATGTGATGGGAGCGATCGCCATGGCGCGCTTCATTTGACTCACGCTGAAATTGGAACTCCGATGTAGCGGACCTTGCCTTCTTGCTTGAGGCGAGCCAGCTCCGACCAGCCTTCTTCGGTGTCTTCATCCGGCCCGGGCCAGTGAATCTGGTAGAGGTCGATCACATCGGTCTGCAAGCAGCGCAAACTCTGTTCACATTCGCGGCGAATCGATTTGGCCTTTAGGGAAGCACC
>JASHRB010000322.1 GCA_030037575.1 Candidatus Sulfotelmatobacter sp.
CAGACGGTGGCTTCCCTATTTCGGGCGCGGGGTGGAAGCTTCTGCTGGATCCACGGGGCAAGAATGAAGCCGAGAGCGAGAGCGATGCACGCCGCCGCGGCGACAAGAAGGTAAAGATGAGTGCGGGGCAGCCGAACTCCGCCCAGCTTGTCGCGATCGGGGAGAGCGGAGTTCTCGTCCGATTGGGGCTTTCGATCTTCGGGAAGGCTGGCGAACAAAACGCTGCCCGGCGGCGAGAAAGACTGCGCGGAAGACGATGAAGACGTGGCATGTGTTGCGGAACCGTTGCGTTGCGATGCCGAGACAATGGTTTCGGCGAAACGCAGGAGAACAGCCGCGTCTTTGTCGGAAAAGGCGCTGGGACGCGCGCAAAAGACCTCGATGAGGCCGATGACTTTTTCTCCGGAGGAAATCGGACAGGCCAGCATAGAGCGAATGTCAAGAGCGCGGCAGGTTTGCCGATCGACGCGCGGATCCGTTTCGGTATCGTCGCAGCGCTGGATTTTGCCAGTGCGGATGCAATCACCCGAGAAACCATAGCCTGACTGCAAGATTGCGCCCGCAGGCGGAGCGCTCTTACCGGCGCGGGCACGGCAGCATATCGTCGTGCCGTCTTTTTCCCCAAGGGCGATTGCGGACCCAGAGGCTTGCAGCAGAGACATGGAGCGCCAGGCGATCAGAGTAAGAATCGTTTCGAGGTCGGAGGCGAGCGATTCGGCTTCTCTCTGCACCGCGGAGGCGGCGCTGAGCGTGTCGGTATAGTCGGGAGCGACGCCATGCGCGAACGCGTCGGCAGGTGCTTTTGATGACGCCGCGTTCGCCGCGCCAGCCATAGCGTTGAGAAATAGCCATTGCTGCAGGCGCTTGAGGTCCGGGTTACGAAGGCGCTGGAAACCCAAGCCGACGCGGCCCGAAGAATCCGACCAGATGACACGAGCGGGAGTGAGAATTTGTCCGGAAATTTCAGCGAGATCGAGGCACAAATCAACCACCTGATTGGCTTGCATAGGGGTGGGACATTGAATTGCGACGCCGATTTCGCTGATATCGAGAACCTCGCACAGTTCGAGCATCTGACCTTTTGAATCTTGCGGGAAGGTCGCGTAAGCGGGAGCGTGAGCCTTCTGGCGGACACGGCGGCGGCGATTCAAAGATGCCGGCCGGGGCGATTGCAGGGTCGCGGACATGGGGAACTCGAAAGTCTCGCTCCACATATTAGCGCGAGTCGCCGGAAAAGCAACCATATAGAGCAATGTAAAGCGTATGCCGATTGCAACCCGGGCGGCTCCAAGACCAATCTAAATTAGCAGGAATTGCGGAGTTTTGGGGCTAAACCTGTGGCGATGGGGTAGACAAGCGGAGGAGCCCGAAGTGGGGCTTGGCGCGCCGCCCGCCCCCGTTCCTCGTGGCGCAAAAGCGTTCGCTGGGAAAAAGACGCAGGCGGACCCGTTTCAAAAGAGGTGCGTCGATGGAGAACCGGCGGGTGAAGACCATTTCATACAGATTGCTGGCCCAGCTTGCGCTCGCCGGGGCGGCTTTTGCGGTGTTGTTTTCTGGCCTTCCGGCGCGGGCCGCGTTAGGCGGAGACATGGCCTCGATCCTGACCGATCAAGCGCAGATGCAGGGTAGGCGAAAAACGACCGCCATGGGGTCTTATACGATTCACGAGATCGAGGCGGCGAACGGCGCAGTTGTGCGCGAATATCAGTCGGAGGGCAGCACCGTGTTTGCCGTGGCGTGGAGTGGGCCCCTTGCCCCCGATGTGCGGCAGATCCTGGGCAGTTACTTCGATCAGTATACGAAGGCATTGAAGGCGCAGAGCGGCACGCCAAGAGTTCGGCGCCCGATCATGGTCTATGAACCGGGACTGGCGATTGAACTGAGCGGACACCCGCGTTGGTTCGTGGGCAAAGTGTACGTTCCGGAACAGTTGCCGGTGGGCTTGCGGGCTGAGGACATTCGATGAATGATGGAAGGTGGGTTCTTTTGCTCGCCTGCTGCGCGAGCCTGTGCCTGCTGGCGGGATGCGGCGGGGGAGGAAGTAGCAGCACAACTACGCCTAACACGATCACGACCTCGGGATCCAATGTTGCCTCGATCAGCGTAAATCTTGGACCGGATGGCAATTACGCCAACGGAGTTTTTACCAGCGTAACCGTGTGCGTGCCCGGCACGTCGACCTGCCAAACGATTGGTAACGTGCTGGTGGATACAGGCTCGTACGGCCTGAGAATTGTTTCCTCTCTTTTGACGATTACGCTGCCCCAGCAAACAAATTCGAGCGGAGCGCCAGTGGTCGAGTGTACTCAATTTCTCGAAGCGTACACCTGGGGGCCGGTACAGACCGCAGACGTGGAAATCGCGAGCGAAAAGGCGAGTTCGCTGCCAATTCAGGTCTTGAGCGACACCGACTATCCCGCGCCGACCAGTTGCTCGGATGTGAGCGGCGGCGCTTCCGCCGATACGGTGGCCAATCTGGGAGCGAACGGAATTCTCGGCGTGGGCCTATTTCCACAGGATTGCGGATCGGTTTGCGTGGCGGCCAGCCCGGGGGTTTCGACGCCGCCGGATGCCTATTATGCGTGCCCGTCTTCGGGATGCCAGCCCACGTGGGAAGCGCTGGCGGATCAGCTACAGAATCCGGTGACGCTGTTTGCTACCGATAACAATGGAGTGATCGTGGAGTTGCCCGACGTTTCGGGAGTGGCGGCCACACTCAGCGGCTCGCTGGTTTTCGGGATCGGGACGGAATCGAACAATACGCTGGGCAGCGCGACGGTCTACACAGTCGAAGGCGGCTCCGATCCGGAACCCGGAAACTTTAACACGACATTCAACGGCGCTTCTTATGCTGGCGAAGCATTTATCGATAGCGGTTCGAACGGGTATTTCTTCCCCGACTCGAGCATTACGCAATGCGCGCCGAGCAGCGGCGCGGACGGCTTCTATTGCCCCTCGGGAACGGTAAACCTGAGCGCGACCACACAGGGGTATCCGAACGGAAACAGCGGAACAGTGAATTTCAGCGTGGCCAACGCCGAAAATCTGTTCGACAGCGATTCAAGCGATGCCGCGTTTGCGGATTTGGGGGGACCGGAGACGGGATTATTTGACTGGGGTCTTCCCTTCTTTTACGGCCGCAACGTTTTCGTTGCCATCGACGGAACGACCGCTCCCGGTGGAACGACGCCGTACTGGGCGTACTAAAGCCGCTCCTCTCGCCTTAGCAGCATCCTGAACACTCATCCCGCCATACGCGACCGGCGTGCGCGATGAATCGAAGAGATGCGCGAGATGGCCGCGACCATCAGACTGGAGAGCAGTTGCATGGTGCCGACATCGCCATCATCGAATGCGCTGGGCGAAGACGAAAGAACTTCGAAGACGCCAAGCGTCCGGCGATACGAACGCAGCGGAGAAACCAGAATGGAGCGAACACCGAGTCGGCGGCAACTGGCGAGATCGACGCGGGGGTTGCGCTCGGCGTCGTGGCAAAGCATGATCTCACCGGTGCGCACAGCTTCGGCGGAAATGCCGGCATCGGTTTGCAGGCGAACACCGAGGTCAGGAGCGGTGCGGCCAGCGCGGGCGCGACAGACGATTTCATCTCCGGCACGCAGAGCAACGGCCGCACCGGTTGCGCCGGTGAGGTGCTGGGCGCGCTCAGTGATGGCACTGATCGCCGGCTCAAGATCGAGTTCGCCGGCGTGAATGTCAATTTCTTCTCCTGCATGTACCGCGCGAAAACCGGAAATCGGATGCGCCGCGTTGGCGACCCGCAGCTGGCTGCGGAGGGCGGTGGAGGGAATGCGGGGGTGATGGTCGGCGAAGTCAATGATCCGCAGATCGGGAACGGTGCGCAAGAGATCGCGGACCAGACTATCGAGTTCGGCGTCGGTAATGAGATGAGCGGTCTGCTGTTTGAGGAGCGATCCGCCGAGCACCCGCGAAAGACTTAATAACGATCGATTTCCGCAGGCGAGGCAGTAGGGCCGGCTGTTGGCGCTGATCAATTCGCACTGCACACAAAATGCAGCCGACTGAAGAGATACAAAATGAACGTCTTTGAACGCGTCGCCATAAATGGTCTTGCGAAACATGCATCCCTCACCGAGGAGAACAAGGTAAATAGTAAGGTTGGAGCTGGGCAGTGGCCTTGCTGGTTCGAGGGTGTGGAAAACTTGAGCACGATGTGATGTGCAGGAGTATGCAACTATTTGCTTGAATCCGCACCAGCGCGCGCTTTCCGCGACGAATCCTTGCACAATCTCTCTTGATTTTGCAGTGACCACACGATAAACTTTTCTAGAGTTTAGGGCATCCAAGCTTTGAATCCAGTGGAGGGGAAATCATCATGCAGTGGACGACACCAGCTTTTGAAGAAGTTTGCCTGAATTGCGAAATCAACTCTTACGTAAACGCGAAACTGTAAAACTGTAGCCCTCCCGCCGCATTCGTTTTTTATCGCTCTTACGAAGTGAGCCTCGCCTGAAGCTGGCGAGCGCCGGTTGGTGGACGCATACAAGTGTCTTCGATTTGACCTAATCCTTGCGTCATGCAGGGTCGTTTGTGATGGAGCGCCAGCCTCTCACCGGACTACCCCGCCTGGGCGGTAAAGAATGCAGGAGTTTCCTGGACCCCGTATGGACTCACCTCGACCGCGTGCTGAATGGCGCGCTCAAGCGCGTCGGCGACAGCTGTGGACAGCTCCGAGGTCAGAAGATTAATGTCGAGGTAGAGGTGCCGCTCGCTATACAGGCGGTGAATCATCAACGAGCCGCGATGGCGGCTGGATGAACTCACCAGATCCAGTGACAGAGTCCAGGCGGCCAATCCCGCCACAGAGCGTGATCCTCTCATCTTTT
>JASHRB010000323.1 GCA_030037575.1 Candidatus Sulfotelmatobacter sp.
GCTTTGGATCAAGCGCACGATTCTCGAAATGGGCGGCAAGGACGCCATCATTGTCGACGCCGACGCCGATATCGATTCCGCCGTGGAAGGGGTTGCGCAGGCGGCGTTCGGTTTTCAAGGACAAAAATGCTCGGCTTGCTCGCGGGTGATTGTCGACGAACGCATCTACGACAAGTTTCTCGATCGGCTGAAAGCCCGGGTTGAGAAAATTACCGTGGGCGATCCCGCCGCAAACGCGAATATGGGCGCGGTGATCAATGAAGGCTCGATGAAGACGATTCTTGGCTACATCGAACAAGGTAAGAAAGACGGACGCCTCGTCACCGGGGGCGAGCGGGCAAGTGAAGCGGGCGAAGGTTACTTCATTCGGCCGACCGTCATCGCGGATATCCCTGCGAACTCGACGCTGGAGCAGGAAGAAATTTTTGGGCCGGTGCTCGTGGTGATAAAGGCCCGCGGATTCGATCATGCTCTGGAAATCGCCAACGACACCGAATTTGGCCTCACCGGCGCGATTTATACCAAGTCGCGCGACAAGATCGACCGCGCCATTCGCGATTTCCACGTCGGCAATCTGTACATCAACCGCAAATGCACGGGAGCGATGGTGGGCGCACATCCGTTCGGGGGCTTCAACATGTCGGGAACAGATTCGAAATCCGGTGGCCCGGACTATTTATACCTGTTTACACAGGCGAAGTCGGTCGGCGAAAAACTTTGACGGCGGAACAGAGGCGACAAAAGTGATGGAGAGTGGTTTTCCGGAACTGGTGGCGCCAAGCATCTAATTCTGAAAATGCTCGGCGCGTCGCTCTGGGCTTCCGCTTATAGATTGGACAGTTCAGCTTCGCCACCACCATCCAAGACACCTTCAGGAGCCACTCTCCCTGGCGCGTACTTTTTTGTGTCGTGCCGGGGTTTGTGAGATGGCCCCCGATGGGGGGAGAGATTTTCCAGCGCATCGTCGGGGGGGAATGCCGGAATCGCAGTTTGCTCGAACTTTCGGCCGGCGGCAAGCCGCGGCCTGCCTAGCGTTTCAGTGTTCGGCGGCGCCCTGGGCCGTTCCCACTCGCTTCGCTCGTCGAGGGCTGCCGACCGCGCCGCCACACCGTTCGTGGTCGAATTTAGGACGCTGCCGGCGGCAGCGCTACCGGCAGCGGATTTCGCTCCGTAAACTGCCGCTGATGCCAGTACGGATAGACCGGCGTGACCTCGCTTGCCGCCTCCAGCTTGGCAATTTGCCCGCTCGATAAATTCCATCCCACCGAGCCGAGGTTCTGCCGCAACTGTTCTTCGTTGCGAGCGCCCAGGATCACGGTTGAAATCGATGGCCGCTGCACCAGCCAGTTCAGCGCCACCTGCGGCACGCTCTTTCCGGTTTCCTTCGCAACCGCACCGAGCGCGTCGACCACTTTGTATAAATATTCATCCGGCACCTGCGGCCCGTTTTCTGCGGTTTTGTGCAACCGACTTACGGCCGGCAGCGGTTGACCGCGGGCAATTCTTCCAGTCAATCGACCCCAACCAAGCGGACTCCAAAGCAGCGCGCCGACGCCCTGATCGAGCGCAAGGGGCATCAGTTCCCACTCATATTCTCTTCCGATCAGCGAGTAGTAAACCTGATGGCCAACGTAACGCGCCCAGCCAAATTTGTCGGAGACGGCGAGAGATTTCATCAAATGCCATCCGGAAAAGTTCGAGCACGCGAGGTAGCGGACTTTGCCGCTGACAACGAGCTGATTGAGTGTGCTCAAAACTTCTTCAAGCGGAGTGAGCGCATCGAATCCGTGAAGATGATAGATGTCGATGTAGTCAGTGCCCAGCCGGCGCAGGCTCGCTTCGCAGGCCCGAATCAAATGATAGCGGGACGATCCCAGATCGTTCGGGCCGTTCGCGCCACCCATGCGAAACGTGGCTTTGGTCGAGATCAAGACCCGTTCGCGCCTGCCGGAAACAGCCTTGCCGAGAATCGTCTCAGAAAGCCCGTCCGAATAGACGTCTGCGGTGTCGAATAAATTCGCGCCCGCGTCGAGGCAAATGTCGACCAGGCGCGTGGCTTCTTTGACGTCGCTCGATCCCCACGCTTTGAAAAATTCGTTGCCTCCGCCAAAGGTTCCCGTGCCGTAGCTCAACACAGGTACTCTCAATCCAGAGTGTCCCAGAGTTCGGAATTCCATGGGGAGTAGATGTTGGGGGAGCAAAAGAAGATGCGGCCGTTTAAAGGAATGTTAATCTCGATGGCGGGTGCTCGCGGCTCAGATTCTCCCGCGCGCCCGCATGGACGGGATCCTGCTTCCTCCAGCCTGATTCCCGACGAATCGGGAAATCTTTACCGAACGAGCGCTTTTGGTGGTGCCAATGGTGCGGTACGAGAGCAAACCCATTGTCACATTTGCATTACCCGGGTCGCCAACCGCCTGAACGTCGTTGTCCGCTTTGACCATAGATTCACTGAGCGCCATCGCTAGTCTCACCAAGCGCTGGCCAGAAAATTCGGGCGAAATACCGGGAATTCCATGGCCGAAAAGCAACCTCAGGGCAGGCCTTGATGCCTAAGAAAACAACCCGGCCCGCTGCCTTGTTTCCAAAGAACGGGGCATTGAAGTTCCTGTTTTGAATGCTCGGTGCTCACCTGAGAAGACATTGCACGCCATCAGTTCTTAACTGCCACAGCGCTGGCCGGAGCAAAAGAATCGGATGCAAGAGCTTCTTCCACGCTAGGCACTTTCCATTTCAACAGCTTCTTGCTCAAAATGGCGGCTTGGTCCGAAGCGCCGACGCGACCGTAGGCGCGAATCAGGAGTTTCATGGACAGAGGATTGGCCGAGTCTTCTGCGAGCTGCGAAATGGCCTCGGGATAGCTTTTCTGAGCAAACAGCACGGTCCCAGCCGCCCCGTGATAAATCCGCTGCGTATTGATGCTGGAGCCCGGCGACGCCAGTGCCTCGAGCCTCGAAATCAACCGCTCAGCCGTGGCGCGATCGCCCGCTGCCAGCGCACGCTCGACGCGCACCCGCAGGATGTGAGCCTTCTCTTCATTTAATTCAAGTTGGGTAACACTCCTGCTGGCCTGCGCTAGCAAAACCTCCGCCTGATCAAGATTTTTCCGGGCGGCGGACCCATCCGGCTCGTACATCGCCATTGTCCGGTGTGCTCGCGCTTCCCATATCCATTGCTTCATGGCATGAGCCTGGGCGGCTGCATCCCCATACGCCGCGTCGGCTTCCGCGTATCTTTTTTCGCGGACGTAGGTCAACGCCAGCTTTTGCAGGTATTCGGCTTTGACGCCATCGCTGGGAGCTTCTTGAATTGCTTTCTCATATTCCTGGCGCGCCTGCTCTTCTTCGCCCATTAACGAGTAGGTCTCGCCCAGCTCCTTCTGCGATATGTAAAATGTCGGATCCATTTTCAATGCGATCCGGTATTGCTCCAAAGCTTCCCCATATCGTCCGGCGAAGCGCAGCATCTCCCCATAAGAATCGTGCGGATTCGGCTCGTTGGGAAGAAGCTCTATATATTTCGCTGCATACTCCAGCGCTTTATCAATATCGCCTGACCGGGAGTAGAGGTAGGCCAGCTGGTTGTCACAAGTCGCATAGTTGGGGTCGACCGCGAGGGCGCGCAGCGTCAATCTCTTTGCGACCTCATACTCGTCCTGCCAGCGGAACAGCCAGTAGCCGGCCATGAAGTTCAGCCGTTTGTCCTGGGGGAACATGGCCAGCAGGTCATTCATGGCCATGATGCCTTCCAGGTAGCGGTTTTCATGGACGCCAGCCATCCACCGGATCAACAGCTGCTCGCCGGGGCTCACCTGCTTGATGAGAGATTCGGCTTTCGCTCGATCACGCGCTTCTTCCGCAGGATCCGTGGTGGTGAAACAGATCCAAACGTAAGCTTGGGCGAAATTGGGGTCGAGCCGAATCGCTTCGTTCCAATCCCGTAGAGCGAAATTCCAGCGATGATTCTCGTAATGAACCATTCCCGTTTCGAAATAGCGCGCCGCGGCCTGCGAGAGCGTGGTAACCGGCAGCTTCGCAGAGCCAAGATTGTCTGCGGCACGGCCTGACGGGGCTGACGCGCCGATCGCAACGCAAATGCCCAACAGCAGGGACGTCGAGATACGCTTCATTTCATTCTTCCTGTCAATGCCACGGAGCAGGCAGCCTGGCTCCGTGGAGATTGGGTTGTCCACCTTCAGGACTTTGACACTACTGTTGATGGAATAAACTTCGACGATTCCCAAGCCTCCAGGGTTGTTGCTCACCATGGTCAATACAACTTCATCGGAACCAATCACCCACCTGGATGTCGACTTTGTGGGCAGCCGCCAAGCTGTTGATCTCGTCCGGCTTCACCGCGCATGCGCGCTGCAGAATTGTTCGGTTGTGTTGAGCACCAGCATCGGTCAGGAAAGTTATGACCCTACTTGCCGTCGGGCCAATTGTGTATTTCCGCCTTGAGCAACTTCTCCAATCCTTGCGCAGTCAGCGCCGAGGCGGAATTGCCCACCCTTTCTGAGTGAACATTAGAATTTGCGCCAGTGGGAGGGAAGGTAACCGTAGTAATTGGGCCGCTTGAGGGAAGCCTATCGGATTTACGGAAAAGACTTCCTGGGTATTCAGGGCTGCCGTCACCAGCCGGCCCGAATTTACCTGGCCAGCGCGACCGCGGATTCCGCTAACACGGCGCCTGAGGCTGAAGTCCAGGTTGCGCTACCGCGTCTACAACCCCCTGCGCTCGCTGGCTCCATTTGTGTGCGGACGCAGCTCGGCATAACCAACCCCTGCCAGAATCTTGAGATTTGCCGCATGTTGCGTAAAACACGGCAGATGTATCTCTACCTGGGTCCGCGGGATCTGTTGCTGAAAGAGCCCCAACCTGCGGAGGTCTTTCTCGACAAAGATTACATGGCGGAGGTGCAACGCAGGGCGGCCATCACGGGAGGCGGCCCCATGGCAGATCGGGCCAATCCCGATAAAATCTCCGGCGATTACAATCCTTTCTTCTATGACCCGAACGAAATGCAAAAGATGATGGGATCCCAAAAAAAAGATGGTGGGATCCCAAAAGATGATGATGTTAGGGCCGGGGCTGTCGCCGAAATAAGCTGAAGGTTCGAGTGGGTTAGGAGACGATGTGGCTTCCGGCAGTCGAACTGGAGTGCACTTCTGGCAAAGAGCTCGGCAGCTTCATCCGCACCTATCCGCAGATCTGCATCCCTGGCCTCGCTTCGCGCAAACTGTAGCTCCGTCTTCCGAATCATTTCCAGCCACAAAGAGTCCGGATCGGCATTGAAGATCGTGCTGGCCTCCGCCGGAAAAATGAACCATGCTCCCAATTCTACTTCCTTCCGCAGTTGATCCTGAGTCCATCCGGCATAGCCCAGATAAACATGGAAAACGCGGGGGTCAGGGCCAGCCGAAATGGTTTGTTCAAAGACAGGTTTCGCGGCAATCAGGTAAACACCATCGAAGACGTGCTCCGCCCCTTCGAGCTTGGCCGTCGACTGCAACAACGCAAACACCGCCGGCATTTCGAGTGGCCCTCCGACATAGACCGGGTCGGAGCGGTTTTTCGCCGCCTTCAGACTCTCAAGTACACGCGAAAGCGGGACATCCGTGCGCCGGTTGAGAATGAGTCCGAGTACGCCGTGAGCATCGTAGCGAACCAGCAGAACCACGGTTTTGGCGAAACGCGGATCGCCTAGGTTTCGGCTCGCCACCAACAGCTTTCCGGCACCCAGACTTTTGGCATTCCTGGATTGGGCTGGAAGAAAATCGGCGGGCAACATTTCACTTTTCGGAAGGGACTTGGCAGCGGGCGATGGAATGCTCGTCCAAGAGTCGGTCGCAGGTACCTCAAATTCTTTTATGTGATGGTCGAACCTTCCGATTGCCGCGAAAACAAGAATTGCGGCCAGCATCTCGTAGAAGCATAGTTTGCGCCGAGACATGACTGCTCTCCTTGCAGCTGTGTGCCCGAGTTTAACGGATTCGGTAGCGCTTGCAAAGTCGGAGTCGAACTCATCGCGAGTTAAGGAGTGCTTCTATCAGGCTTCCCTAAGTGGATCAGTTCGCCCCCCCGGGAGCGATCGTGGAGGTGAACCACGCCGGTGCCCAAACCCTAATTGTTCGGACAGCAGATCAAGCCTCAGCCGAACATGGTTTGGCTGGGATGGCTTGCCACCGCCTGCCAGAAAAGGCGAGATAACTCAGATGGCGTTCGTACACCAACCCGGCTTCATCGCATGGGCGGCGAGGCCGGGCCCACCACCGTGATGTCGCGTCTTGCCAGCATTTTGGTGTGCCGGACCGCTTCCGGGTCGCAAGCTCGCTCGGTCCCGCGTCCTGGCACTGGAGACCATTTCCAACGTCTGGGAGTATACGAGCTTGTCCGCCGGCCGCCAGATCTCCGCAAAGTCCCGCGGGCAGAGCGCCCGGGCGGCGGTGTCCATGGTTTCCCCACCGATCATTGTCTCGTACATCCGGCGACCACAGAGGTGACTGCCAACCGGTCGCAATAGGTCGTTAACGCGTGCACCTCCTCGTCCGCTACGGCCCAGTCGAATGTGCCGCCCTCGTCCTCGCCCTCGACATAACCGTCAAGCGAAGTTATCGCGATGTGGACCAGCTTCGCCATCGTGCGCCTCTCGTTACCTCAGAGTTGCATTTCGCCCGCGCCTCTTCAGGGTAAGCAACGCCATGGTTGATTCGCTGGCCAAACGGCATCACTTGCCACGGGTGGATCAGCGCGCCATGCGTTTATTTTACTGACGCTCGCCGGTGGTGGCTGCGCTGGGATCGCGGCCGTGGAACGCCTTATCGGAAACTGGGCCCAAACGGCGTAAGGGGATGGTGAAAAGTTGGCCGTCTTCGACGGCGATGCCGGAAGCGAACTCGTCGATGCTGTTGATTATGACGGCAACATCTACGGCACAACCTCGCAAGGCGGCTCGGATTCACAGGGAGGCGTATTCGAGTTGATGCGGTAAGCATTTCCTATGCTCCAGCAAAATACCCCGCTCGATCACGGGCGGGGTATGGGTTTTGCGAGCTTCTTCTCGTCGATGTCTACGGCATTACACCCGCGGGCGCTTGCGGCGACGGTCCAGCAGTGGTAGCCGCAGCGGCTTCGTTCAAAATTCGGTGATGAATTGTAAACAGTGCCAGCTCGAGCCGGTCTGAGACGCCGATCTTGTCATACACGTTGCGCAGATAATTCTTGATGACCTGCTCGGTCGTGCCGAGCTGCGTGGCAATCTCTTTGTTCTTGTAGCCTTGCACGATCAGGGCGACGATGCGCAACTCTTTCGCGGTCAGGCGATCGCGCACACGCAATCCGACCATGTCGTTCTCGGTGAGTTCGCTCGGTACCGCCACATCCTGCACCCAGGTTTCGCCACGCGCGACTTTGCGCACACAATCGACGAGCGCGGCGCTGGTTACATTGCGGTAAACCACTCCGTGAGCCCCATTGCCCATGTGCCGCTGCGCGCTTTCGCCCGTATCGGCGAGCACGACCACGCGAGTTTTGGCGCGATTTGCCGCCTGCACAATCGCCGCAAAATCGTTGTGAAAGCCGGCCGCCACCACCAGCACGGCGGCGCGGAATTTGTCCAAAGCCATGAACATCTGCTCCGGCGTCTGGGCCTGTGCCACAATGCGCATCTCGTCTTCCACTGCCAAAACCTTGGCGATGCCAGCCCGGAAGATTGCCTGGTTATCGGCCAGAATCAGTTTGAGCATGTTATCGGCGCTCCAAAATTAGGGTACTGAATCAGCTTTCCTCAACCAAGACTCTCTCAGCTACGAAGTCCTTACGAACTCGTAGGAATCGATCACGCAAGCCACGCCCTTGCCATCCGAGGTACTGCCGCTTGGATCGGTGCGCAC
>JASHRB010000324.1 GCA_030037575.1 Candidatus Sulfotelmatobacter sp.
TTTACCACGAACCGGCAGCTCCTCCTCCTCTTAAGCAAGAAGTCGGCCGGTGGCGGTCGAAAATTGCTTGCCTGCAACGACTTCCATTTTCTGGAAGTTGCCGGGCTGGGTACTACACAAAACGCAGGCTCTGGCCCTTGAGTACCGAGTGTTTCAAAAATTTTTTGTCGTCGTGGCCGGGATAGTCAATTCGATAATGTGCTCCGCGACTTTCCTCGCGCGCGAGAGCAGACCGCGCCACAAGGAGCCCTGCAGTGTGCAGATTGGCCGCCTCGTGCGAGCGCCGCGTCCGCGGATGGGCCAGCCTCGGCGCCAATCCTTCCAGAACTCCCACGGCTTCTTGCATGGCTTTCCGGCTGCGAACGACGCCCACTTTCTTCCACATGACATCCTGGATTTGCCGGATCGCGTCTTCGATGCCAGCATCCACCGGGCCGTTTTGCGATGCAGCTTTTCTTTCTCGTAGTCTGGCTGGGTGCGAAGCCTTCAGTTCGCTTCGCATGGCTATCCCCGCTCGCGCCCCAAAAACCAGGGCTTCGAGCAGGGAATTGCTGGGAAACCGATTCGCGCCGTGCACCGCCGTCGCCGCCGTTTCGCCGGCGGCATAAAGTCCGACCAAACTGGTCTTGCCGTCGCGGTTTGTCTTGACGCCTCCGATCGCAAAGTGTGCCGCAGGCCCGACGGGAATCATGTCCTCGGTGATGTCGATATTGTGGCTCATGCAGATCGCGTAGATGCGCGGGAAACGCTGCTGCACGCGAGCGGCACTGAAATGCGTCAAATCGAGATAGACAAATGGATCGCGTGACCCGCTTACTTCCATTTCGTGGAGGATTGCCCGCGCCACAACATCCGCGGGCGCTTTTTCAGCCATCGGGTGATACTTGTCCATGAAGCGGTCCAACTCAATATTTCTGAGATACGCCCCGTCGCTGCGCAGCCGTTCCGCAAGCAGAAATCGCGGCACTTTTTTCACATACAGCGATGTAGGATGAAACTGAACAAACTCCATATCGCTGACCTCGGCGCCGGCACAGAACGCCATCGCCACGCCATCGCCCGTCGCGGCCGTGGAGTTGGTTGTATTGGCGTACAGTTGCCCTAATCCACCGGTTGCCAGCAATACCGCCGAACAGGCAATTTCTCCAGGCAAGCCCTTGTCGTCGAGGAGTGCAATACCCGTGGCCTGCTGATCCTTGGTCAGGATTTCCGTACAAAACTCACGCTCGCACACAGAAATGTTTTTGGTGGACCGAACTCTCGATTGAAGAACGCGCGTTACTTCGCGTACCGCCGAATCTGCGGGTACGCGCAGCACGTGACTGTGGCGGTACGAAGCCTCGTTCTCGAATACCAGGCTCGTCTTCTTATGTGCGATTTTGTCCCAGGAGATTAGCGCTTGAATGCGCTCGGCGCCCTCATCAACCAGAATCTTTGCGGCATCGGGGTCACCCAGGCCATCGCCGGCAACCAGAGTATCTTTGAGATGAAGGATGACCTCTTCTTCATCGCTGAGCAGAGCGGCGCTGCCCGGTTGAGGTTGGGTCGAAGTCGGAGCCTCATTCTTCGCCAGAACCAGCACGCGTCCTGCCTCAGCCAGCTCGAGCGCTGCACACAGGCCCGCGATTCCTGCGCCCACAACAATGAAGTCGGTCTCGGCTGGAAGACCTTTCATGGCGGCAAATCTTACCACTTCCGCAGCCAATCCGATCAATGTTGATGCGGTCTTACGCTATGATGGAAATCCCATGGCGCAAGTCACCATCCACGTGCAGCCCCGCCCGTATCAGGCGCGCATTGAAAACGGCCTGCTCGCTCGGGCCGGGGCGTTGCTGGCCGAATTGCTTCCTCAATCCAGCCGGGTGTTTGTCGTCACGGTTTCTCCCGTGCGCCGGCGCTGGGGCGCGAAATTAGCGCGTTCTCTGGCCGCGGCCGGCTTCAAGCCGCAGATTATTCAAATGCCCGACGGCGAGATGGCTAAGGAACTGCGCACGATTGAAAAGCTGGCCGAGAAGCTGGTGCGGCTGGGAGCAGACCGCAAGGCCGTTCTCATTGCGTTCGGCGGCGGCGTGGTGGGCGACGTTACCGGGTTGCTTGCTTCGCTCTACATGCGGGGGGTGGAGCTGGTGCAGATTCCAAGCACCGTGCTGGCCCAGGTGGACGCATCTGTCGGCGGAAAGACTGGCGTGAACCTGGGAGCGGGGAAGAATCTGCTGGGGACATTCCATCAGCCGCGCGCGGTTCTCATTGATCCGAATTTGCTTCGAACCCTGCCCAATCGTGAATTTCGTGGGGGCCTCTACGAGGCGCTTAAGTGCGGCATCATCGGCGATCTCGATCTTTTCCTGCGCTTCGAGCAGAAGCGGGCGAAAATCCTGAAACGCGATCCGGTGGAGCTTGAAGGAGTCATTGCCCAGTCGGTGAAACTCAAAGCCGAAGTCGTTTCCGCGGATGAGCACGAAGGTGGCCTGCGGCGAGTTCTCAACCTGGGTCATACCATCGGCCACGCCCTGGAAGCCGAGACCGGATACCGCACGCTGCGCCATGGCGAAGCCGTCGCCTGGGGGTTAATCGCTGCCACCAGCATCGCTCTCGCCGTGGGACGCACAGACAGCGTTACCGCCGGCCGCATCGCCGACGCGGTGCTCGGATTGGGCCGCCTGCCGGAACTTAAAGTCAATCCCCGCAAAATCCTCGCTCGCCTGCAGTCGGACAAGAAAACACAAGGCGGGGTGGTGCACTTTGTTCTGCCGCGGGAAATCGGCAAAGTCGAAGTTGCCGCGGATGTTCCGGAGAACGTGGTGATCGCAGTGGTGGAGAAGTTGCACCGCCTGTCGCGAGGGAGGATGGGGAAATTAGATTTGTCGATTGATGATTTTTGATTACTGACCGCAAATCGCGTCACGCAAAAGTGCTTTGAATCAGCGATCCACCATCGAACGTTAGCGATTAAGATTGCAACCGTCCTGAATGTCCTCGCCTCGCAAAACCGTCCCCGGCGCCGCTCCGGAAGGTGCCCACGATGTTGATTCCGCCGCCCGTGCCGTTCGGGAGATGTTCACCTCGATTGCCCCGCGCTACGATCTACTCAATCATGTCCTATCACTGAACATCGACCGTCTCTGGTGGCGCCGGACGGCGCGCACGTTCACCCACATTCTCTCGCAGTCCGACGCACGCGTTCTTGATCTCTGCTGCGGCACGGGTGACATGACCTTCGCGTTGAGCAACCAAGCGCATCGCAGCCCGCAACTTCTCGGAGCCGATTTCTCCCACGCGATGTTGCAGCGCGCACAGGCAAAGTTGCTCGACCAATTCTCCGAAAATCCAAAGACGAAAGCTCCACGCTGGATTGAGGCCGACGCCTTGAAACTCCCATTTCCCGCCGAGCGCTTCGACCTCGTGACTTCTGCTTTCGGCTTCCGCAATCTCGCCGATTACAACGCAGGCTTGCGCGAGATTGCACGCGTGTTGCGTCCGGGAGGCGAATGTGGAATTCTCGACTTCAGCGATCCGAAGGGCCCCTTCGGGGTCATCTATCGAATTTACTTCAAGCGGATTTTGCCCCGCGTCGGCACGACCATTTCCGGGGTTCGCGGCCCGTATTCTTATCTTCCAAACTCGGTGGAACGGTTTCCTGAGCCGGGCGAAATGCTGGCGAGGATGCGGGCGGCAGGGCTTCGCGAAGCGACTTGGACTCCTTACACGTTTGGGGTTGCAGGATTGTATCGCGGAAAGAAATGAACTCAGCCGAGAAGCAACCTAGCTGGCGGACGCCGCATGCCAAGGGATCTTCTCCGGCGACTGGAAGCTATCGGCAAATGCGTCGGCGATGGTGTAACGAATCACCGTTTCATATTCGCTGCCCAGGAATTTCTGCAAGCGGTCGGTGTTCATGATGTATTCGCCGGTCATGTAGGGCAAAGCCTCGGGCGGAATCGCCGAGATTTTTCGCTTCCATAAGAATTCCAGAACCAGCCGCATGGCCCACTTTCCCGGAACACGAAGCAGCTTTGCCTGCGCCATTTCGACGCACTTGCCAAAAGTAAGCGACTTGCCACGCCCGGCGACGTTCAGGATGGTCACGCGCTGTGGCTCCGGATCGCGCTGCAACAAATGAACAATCAGCCGAGCCACGTCATCGACGTGGACAAACTGAATTTTGTTGTCGAGATAGCGCTGGCCGCTCGGCAGCATGCAGGGCAGGCGCTTGCCCTTGCTCCGCATTTTTGCGGCGCGGGCGCTCGTGCCGTTCGGTACGCCACGAAAGGCTCCGAGCAGGTAATTCTCAACACTGGCTCCGGCAAAAATGTGCGGACGCAAAATATATACGCTGCAGCCGCGTAATGCCGGTGCGCGCTGCTGCACCACCAGGTCGGACTCCTTTTTGTGCAGCGCGTAAGGCAGAGTGTGAGCCGCCAGGACGGAATCTTCCGTCGCCGGCGCAGGTAGGTGGGAGCCGTAGACGGCGACGCTGCTGGGAAAAATGAAGCGCTTGAGGGGCAAATCGGAAGTTCGGTTGGTTTCGGTTACGGCCTCCATGACTCGGGCCGTTCCCGTCACATTGATATGCCACATGCGCTCGGTGTCGAGCACTCCAGTGCGTACCGGATCGATTACAAATGCGAGATGAATCACCGAGACGGGGTGCGTATCGCGCAATAATTCAT
>JASHRB010000325.1 GCA_030037575.1 Candidatus Sulfotelmatobacter sp.
CTGCTTCCGCGCTGAACCATCCCAACATTTGCATGGTGTTCGAGATTGACGAGCGCGATGGTCGGCACTTCATCGTCATGGAGTATCTCGAAGGGCTAACGCTGAAGCACCGCATCGGCGGCCGTCCGATGGAAACGGAGACGATTCTGTCGCTGGGCATCGAAATCGCTGACGCACTCGATGCGGCACACTCTGCGGGTGTCGTCCACCGGGACATCAAGCCTGCCAACATCTTCGTGACTAAGCGAGGGCACGCCAAGATTCTCGATTTCGGGCTGGCGAAGGTGGTGGTCACAGCTAGTTCGGCAAGCAACATTGCAGCAGCGGGCACGCAGACCGGCTCGATAGACGCCGATCATTTGACCAGTCCCGGCTCGACCCTAGGGACGATTGCATTCATGTCCCCCGAACAAGCCAAGGGCAAAGAACTGGATGCCCGTACCGATCTGTTCTCCTTCGGAGCCGTGCTGTACGAGATGGCGACGGGGTCGTTGCCATTCGCTGGTGAGACTTCGGCACTCATTTTCGACGCGATACTCCATTCTGACCCGCCTCCCGCGATTCGCTTTAACCGTGACATTCCGCCCAAGTTGGAAGACATCATCAGCCGTGCGCTGGAGAAAGACCGGGAACTGCGTTATCAACACGCTTCGGAGATGCGGTCAGAATTTCAGCGGCTGAAACGGGACACGGAAACGGGGCGCGTGCCAGTCGCCAGTTCTGGATCAGTGTCCGCCGTGCAAGAAAGCGGGACACAGGCGGCGAACAGACATCGCTGGAAGCTCGTGGTTCCCTCGGTCGTGGCGTTAATCGCATTGATTGCTGGCGGACTTTACTATGGCTCCCACAAAGCCAAGCCCCTGACTGACAAAGACACCATCGTGCTCGCCGACTTGGACAACAAGACGGGCGATCCGGTCTTTGATGACACCCTCAAGACCGCGCTTAGCGTTTCCTTGAACCAGTCGCCGTTTCTGAATGTCCTCTCCGAGAACAAGGTTGCGGCGACGTTGAAGCTGATGAGCCGTCCGGCAGAAACGAAACTCACGCCGGACATCGTCCGCGAACTTTGCCAGCGTGCGGGGAGCAAGGCCTACATTGCAGGAGGAATTGCTAGTCTTGGCAGCGAGTACGTGTTGGGGCTGAAGGCAATGAACTGCCAGAGTGGTGATCTGCTGGCGCAGGAGCAGGTCACGGCTGCCGCCAAGGAAAAAGTATTGGATGCATTGGGCGAGGCGGCGTCCGAACTGCGGGCAGAACTGGGTGAGTCGCTGGCAACCGTTCAGAGGTTCGATGTTCCGTTGGCGCAGGCAACCACTACTTCGCTGGAAGCCCTCAAAGCCTTCAGTCTTGGCCGAAAGGCTTATGTTGAGAAAGGCGCTGCCGCAGCCCTGCCTGACCACCAACGCGCCATCCAGCTTGATCCGAGCTTTGCCCTAGGATATGGCGCAGTGGGCAGCGACTACCTCAGCCTTGGCGAACCGGGACGGGCTAGTGAGTACTACACCAAAGCATTTGAGTTGCGAGAACATGCCAGCGAGCGGGAAAAACTAGCGATCACATCTGGTTACTATTCATTCGTAACCGAGGAACTGGAGAAAGCGGCACAAACGTATCAGGAAATAATCGCGAGCTACCCGCGAGACTACGGCGCACATAACGATCTGAGCAACGTGTACCTCGCGCAGGGACGGTATGAGAAATCGGTGGAGGCATCTCGCGAAAGCCTCCGCCTCGGCCCGGATATTGTTGGCACTTATGCGACCCTCGCCGCCAGTCTGGTTGCCTTGCAGCGATTTGACGAAGCGCGGCGAATGATCCAACAGGCGCTGGCAAGTAAGCTGGATAATGACGCACTCCACAATGCTCTCTATGCTCTGGCATTCCTCAGGATTGATCCTCCGGGCATGGCGGAACAGCAACAGTGGTTTGCGGGCCAGCCGGATTATGAGAACGAAGGGCTTTCACTCGCATCCGACACTGAGGCGTACGCGGGTCATCTGGGCAAGGCACGGGAACTGACCAAGCGCTCTGTGGATTCCGCCATCCGCGCCGACAGCAAGGAAGCCGGAGCAATCTGGCAGGAGAATGCCGCTCTGCGCGAAGCCGCCTTCGGCAACGGTACGCAAGCGAAACCGTTAGCGGCGGAGGCGTTGAAGCTCGCTCCCACGAGTCAGGGCGTCGAGAACGAAGCAGCGCTGGCATTTGCGATGGCGGGTGACGCAACTAGAGCCGAATCGCTGGCGCAAGATTTAAACAACCGTCACCCGCTGGACACGCAGGTGCAGTCGCTGTGGCTGCCTGCAATTCACGCGCAACTGGCACTGAACCGCCAGAATCCGGCTGACGCCCTCAATGATTTGCAAGCTGCTGCAACACCCATCGAGTTTGGGGCAATCACGTTCGTCACCTACGTTTCGTGCCTTTATCCAACCTACATTCGCGGCGAGGCGTATCTGGCAGCCGGACAGGGTAAGGAATCTGCCGCCGAGTTCCAGAAGATTCTCGACCACAGTGGAATCGTTTGGAACTGCTGGACGGGAGCTTTGGCGCATCTCGGCGTGGCGCGTGCGAATGCGTTGCAAGCTAGAACATCGCGGGGCGCTGATGCTGATGCTGCACGAGTGCGAGCATTGGCAGCTTACAAAGACTTCCTCACGCTCTGGAAGGACGCCGACCCCGACATCCCCATCCTGAAACAAGGCAAAGCCGAGTACACGACGCTGCAATAAGGACTCTTGGTATTGGCTTTCTCACCATCCACGTGCGACCATTTACCTCATGTCCTTGACCTCCTTACAAAGAAGAGTCGCGGCTGAGTTTCTCGGAACGCTCTTCCTCGTAGCCACTGTGATCGGTTCCGGCATTATGGCTGAACGCCTTGCCGGGGCGAATGTGGCACTCACTCTTCTCGCCAACACAATCGCGACCGGCGCGATCCTAGTTGCGCTTATCTTCACGTTCGGCGGCATCTCCGGCGCACATTTCAATCCGGCTGTGACGGTTGCAGACGCGCTGGAGCACGGGATGCCGTGGCGCGAGGTTCCCGCTTACCTTGCGGCGCAGTTCTCTGGAGGGCTGGCTGGGACAATAGTCGCTCATCTGATGTTCGGGCTGCCGCTCTTTTCGTTATCACAGCATGCCAGAAGCGGTGCTGCTCAAGTCTTTAGCGAGTTCGTTGCAACCTTCGGGCTGCTCGCCGTGATCTGGGGCTGTTCGCGAGTCCGAGCCAACAGCGTGCCTTTTGCGGTTGGAGCCTACATCACTGCTGCGTACTGGTTCACCGCATCGACCTCGTTTGCCAATCCTGCGGTGACAATCGCACGAGTGCTTTCAAACACGTTCGCCGGGATACGCCCCATTGACGCGCCATTGTTCATAACAGCACAGATGTGCGGAGCAGTTGCAGCAACGCTCTTGTTCCGCTGGCTTGTGCCCTCACTTCCGAAGACTGCGGA
>JASHRB010000326.1 GCA_030037575.1 Candidatus Sulfotelmatobacter sp.
AAGGCACAGAACGAGGCCGAGGCGCGTAAGAAAATTCAGATGATCAGCAACCGGCTGGACAGCGGCGACGACTTCGCGACCCTGGCCATGAATTATTCGGAGGATCCGGAAACCTCGGGCAATGGCGGAGACCTGGGAACGGTGCCGGAGTCGTCGCTGCGCAACACCGACCCGGCCACGCGCGACCTGGTGTTGAAGCTCAAACCCGGCCAGTATAGCCCGATTATCACCGTGCTCAATCCCGGGAGCAAGCAGATTGTTGGCTTCCGAATCGTAAAGTTGGTCGCCAAGGAGCCGGCCGGACAGCGCGATTTATCAGACCCGCGGGTTCAACAGGCGATTCGTTCGCAACTTCATGATCGCCGGGAGCAGTTGCTGAAAGCCGCTTATTATGAGGTGCTGCGCGACTCGGCTAAAGTGCAGAATTACTACGCGCAACAGATTCTCGCGACCAACGGACTCATGAAATAGCTGAATCACTCCACAATTGCCAGGACATCGCCGGGATTCACCGCGGCGCCTTCACCGACAAGAATCTGGGCTAGCCTTCCCCTTTTGGGCGACTTGATTTCGTTCTGCATTTTCATCGCCTCCACCACCAGGATGCCGCAGCCCGCTTCCACCTGGTCGCCTTCGCGAATTAAGATGCGAATCACCTTCCCGGGCATGGGCGCCGAGATTCTTCTCGGGCCGCGGTCGTCGCTCGGGCGCGCGCGTCCGCGGAAGGAACGCGGGTCGTGCACCTCCGCGGCGTACCGCTGGCTGCCTACCCAGAGGTACAGACCGCTCCCCACATGCTCTGACTTGATCTCATACGAGGAGGCTCCCAGGCGCAGAGAAAGCACATGGGGACCGACCAGAACGGCATCGATTTCGAGCTCCTTCCGGTTGAGTCGGCAAGACCACCCGGGGTTCGCGCCATTGAGTTCGAGCCGGAAATTCTTGCCGTTGATGGTGATGTCGTGGAGCATGAGAGGCAGCGGTCAGTTGCCAGCGATCAATCGGCAGTTTGCCGTAGCCGACTGATCCTTTCTCAGATTGGGTTTGGCCTGATGGTTCAATGCAGAGCCTCGCGGCGGCCGGTGCGTTTCCAATTTGATCGCTCCGCGGCCGAACTGGCGGGGAGCGCCGCATTCGGCCCGGTCACGCCGTTTGCGCCCAGAGCAGCGAAAAGGCCGGCGGCAAGGGCCGCGACTTCGGCTTCGGTGGCCTCGGCCCTCTCCGCCGCTCTCATTTCGATTTGCTTCCACAGGCGATCGAGAAAGCCGGTGTCGAGACGCGCGGCGCGGAAATTTTCGTCCGAAAGAATGCGCTGAAACAACGAGATATTGGTTGTAATACCGCCCACGAAGTATTCCTGGAGCGCCCGGGATAAATGGGAAATCGCCTGATCGCGATCGGCGCCGTAAGCGATCAGCTTGGCCAGCAGAGGATCGTAATCGATAGGCACGGACCAACCCTCATAGATTCCGCTGTCCAGCCGAATTCCCGGTCCCGAAGGCTCCTGCAAGAGGCTGATTTTGCCCGGGCTGGGGAAATAGTGGTTGTCCGGGTCTTCGGCGTAGATGCGGCATTCCATGGCGTGGCCGCGGAGGGTGAGATCTTCCTGTTTGAAGGGCAACTTTTCGCCGGCGGCGATGCGAATCTGCAAGTGCACCAGATCGAGTCCGGTGACCAGTTCGGTGACGGGATGCTCGACCTGCAGGCGAGTATTCATCTCGAGAAAATAAAAGTTCCTGGGCCGATGGTTTCCGAAGCGATCATTTTCCGGCTGATCGAGGAGAAATTCAACGGTGCCGGCATTGGTGTAGGAAGCCGACTGAGCTGCGCGAACCGCGACTTCGCCCATTCGGCGGCGCAGCTCGGGATCGACGATGGGAGAGGGGGCTTCTTCCAATACCTTTTGATGGCGACGCTGGATGGAGCATTCGCGCTCGCCGAGATACACGGTGTTGCCCAGCTCGTCGGCGACAATCTGCATTTCAATGTGGCGCGGATTGAGGATGGCCTTCTCGATATAAACTTCGCCCTCGCCGAATGCGCGTTGCGCTTCGCTGCGGGCGGCATCGAGCGCGGATTTGAGTTCGTCGCCAGAGGGCACCAGCCTCATGCCTTTGCCGCCTCCTCCGGCGGCGGCTTTCAGCATGAGGGGATAACCGATTTTCGCGGCGACCTGCTGGGCCTGCTCCAACGACTCCAGCCCGCGTAAGGTACCGGGAACGAAGGGCAGGCCGGCTTTCTCCATAGCCTGACGGGCGCGAGTTTTCGATGCCATGGCCTGCATGGAAGCGGCAGTCGGACCGATGAACTTAACCCTCGCCTCTGCGCAGGCGAGCGCGAACCCGGGATTCTCCGAGAGAAAGCCGTAACCGGGGTGAACGGCATCGGCGCCGGAGCGTCGGGCGGCATCGAGAATTTTCCCAATGTTGAGATAGGATTCGCTGGCCGCAGCGGAGCCGATGGGATATGCCTCGTCGGCTTTGCGGACGTGCAAAGACGCGCGATCGACGTCGGAGTAGACGGCCACGGCGGCGATTCCCATTTCGTGGCAGGCGCGAATGATGCGCAGGGCAATTTCGCCGCGATTGGCTATGAGAATTTTTTTGAACATTCGACGCTCGTCCTGCGGTGCCTCCAGAGGATCGTGCGCACACAGTTCCGCTTTCCTAGATTACATGATGGGGCCGAGATGCCACTGCCCCGAAGCTCAGATGCGAGGGGATCTCGAATCGTCATTCTGCAGGCAGGCGAAAGAAGCTGACGGCGAAGGGCGCCGGCGGCTCGGATCGTCCGCTATCCTGACTGGCGGGCGGGCGGGTAAAGCGATAGCGAAGCAGCGTCCAAATCGCCAGCCAGCCGTCGGAGTAGCGGATTTTCTTACCTTCGCCGGTCGAGCGGGGCACGTAAGAAATGGGCACTTCGGCGATGCGCTCGCCCATGCGACAGAGTTTTGCCGTCACTTCGGGGCAGAACTCAAAGCGCTGGCAGCGCAATTCGATCTGCGAGAGCAGCGAGCGGCGGAAGACCTTGTAACACGTGGCCTCGTCGTGAATGCCCGCGTTGTAGAGCAGATTGGTGAGTTTTGTCAGAAGCTTTGCGCCCAGAAAAAATCGCAGCCCGCGCTCGGGCCGGTCCGGGCGCACACCGTAGACCACGTTTGCCTGGCGTCGCTCGAGCGGCTCGAGCAGCGCGGGATAGTCGCGCGGATCATACTCCAGATCTGAATCCTGAATCAGAACGTACTCGCCGCGAGCGTAGCGGAGGGCCGAACGAATCGCCGCGCCTTTTCCGCAATTCCTTTGATGGAAAACCACGGTGACATCATTCGCCGGGGGCAAGGCGTGGAGTTTCTCGCGCGTGCCATCGGTCGAACCGTCGTCGACAATGATGACTTCCTTCTTTACCGGCGAGGCGTGGATGGCCTGGAGAAGCTCATCCAGGTGTGCGGCCTCGTTATAAACGGGAACGATCACGGACACGCAGCCCGCCCACCGTTCGCCGGCGGCCGGCCTATCCTGCGCGGATGCTTTCGGAGTCAGACTCATATTTATGCCGTGACTTCCGCGGGTGCGAACTGGGTTCTCTTCCTTGTTGGACTTTTTAGCATAGTATCATCTGGAATCTAATGGCTTACTACCATCTCTAGTAGAATGGCGACCTCGGGCACGACCAAAAGCCACGATGCGGCGGGCGTGGCCAGCTCCCGTTCTTCCCCCGCAAGGGCAATGCCGCTTTCAACTTGGACTCTGTTTTTGGCGGTTGCCTCCGCAGCCGCGCTGCGCTTCCTGTTTCTCGCGCGCAAGCCCTTTTGGTTTGATGAGTGTTTCAGCGTAGAAGTGGCGCGGCTCGGTTGGCACGACTTCCTCCGCCTGTCCTGGTGGCGGGAAGCGAACATGTCGTTTTACTACGCGCTGCTGCGCGCCTGGCTGCATTTGGGTGGAAGTCCATTCTTTATCCGCAGTTTATCGGTCTTGGCTTCATTAGCCACTTTGCCGGCGATCTACTGGCTGGGGCGGCAGTTATTCGATCGACGGGTGGGCATGATGGCGCTCGTGCTGATGAGCTCGAACGCATATTCGGTTCGGTATGCGCAGGAGGCCCGCAGTTACGCGTTGTTTTTGCTGCTGGCCACGCTGGCCAGTGGTTGCTTTGTGAGCTGTGTGCGGCTGCGGTCGCGGTGGAATTGCCGGGCGTACATTCTGACCGGCGTTTTGGCCACGTATGCGCACTTGTATGCGCTGTTGCTGTTAGCTTCCCACGGGTTGGCGCTCGGCGGGCGGACGGACGAGGAAGCCGGCCAAGCGTGGCCGCGAGCGGGCTTCCGCCCGGCATGGATTGCCATCGGCGTGGGAGTAAGCCCGTTGCTGGTGTTTGTGGCCAAGACCGGAGCCGGGCCGATTCGCTGGATTCCCCGGCCGAGTCCCCGCGATGTGCTCGAGTTCTTTGAGCACTTTGCGGGAAATGCCGGGCTGCCGTTGCTGTTGCTTTACGGGGCGGCCGGACTGGCCGCTATTCTGCCCCTGAGAGGGCGCCTACTGAAATCGGGGGCGGACGGGCGGGTCTGGCGAGTCCGATTTCTGCTGATCTGGCTGCTGTTCCCCGTGGCGCTATGCCTCGTCCTTTCCTTGGCGCGTCCGCTTTTTCTGGGGAGGTATTTCATTTTTTGCCTGCCCCCATTTGTCATTCTGGCCGCGGCCGGGCTAGCCAGCCTGCGGAAGGCATGGATGCTCGGGGTTTGCCTGGCGGCCATGCTTTTGTTTTCCCTACAGGGAACGTTTTTGTACTACGATCACGACTTTGATTTGCAGCGCGACCATTCGCAAGCGGCCGCGAACTATATTTACGATCATGCGCTGCCGGGCGATGCGATTCTGTTCCACATCGCGGAAGCACGGATTCCCTATGAGTTTTTTGTGGGACTCCGAGAGCAGGCGGCGGGCGCCGGTCCGAGGCCTGAACCGCAGATCGTTTTCCCCCGGCACGGTGATCGTCTGGATTATCGCGATGTCACCGGAAACCCGACCGCCGAGTTCTTGCAATCGCTGGCAGGAAGATACGCACGAGTCTGGGTGGTTCTGATGAGCAATGGGCGGGCTCGAAAACCCGATCCGACGACCTTTACGATTGAGCAAACCCTCGAAAAGTCTTTCCCCCACGGCGAGCAGCAGAGTTTTCCGCAAGTGGAGGTGTGGTTGTACAGCAAGTGAGCTCACAAAGCCGCTGTCAAAAGCTACGGTTTGATGGCGACGTTCTGGCAAAATGCAAAAGCCCCGGATGGCCGGGGCTCAGGGCTCTTGATGGCTGCCGCTGCTGAGACCTCACTGTTTCTGATCCATGGTAATGCCGCCCTGCTGGCCGGGCTGCTTTTCAGCCTTGGCCTTTTTGGTGGCCAAAGTCTTATCGACCCAGGCATCGGCGGTTTTCAGATCTTCCTGGCGGGCGGCGAGATCGTCGCACTCCACATCGGCCTTCTCGCGGTACATCAGGTTCAGGTAGGCCATGGCGTCGTCATAATCGGGGCGAAGCTGAATCGCCTTATTCAGATTATCGATGCCCTCCTGGATCAGAGGGTCATTTTTCTCTTTCAGCTCTTCGCAAACTTTTTTCTGATCTTTGCTTTTCGCGTTCAGTTCCTCATCCGGCTTCAGGCCAAGCTTGGCGCGCTCTTCCATGCGGGGCTGATAGCAGGCGGTCCAATCGATGACGCCGACGGAGTAATAAGGTTCGGCGTCGTTGGGATCGAGGTCGGCGG
>JASHRB010000327.1 GCA_030037575.1 Candidatus Sulfotelmatobacter sp.
GACCGCGTTGTTCACCAGCGCGCGCGCCAAGCCGTGCAGCGCCGCCTGCGAGTCGTTCTGTCGCAGCGCGAGCAGGTGGCCGTCCTTCTGCTCCATCTTGATGCCGGAAGGAAGAGCCGTATCCAGCTTGCCCTTCGGCCCCTGCACCAGAACCGTGTTGCCCTCGATTTTGACCGTCACCCCTTTGGGGATCGCGATCGGCTTTTTTCCAATTCGTGACATAGATTCTCTGCGGCTATGAGCGCGGAGCGGGATGCGCGGAGCGCGCGATGCTTCGCCGCGCAGCCGGTGGCTCAGGACTCATGGCTGTCTACCATATTTCGCACAAAACTTCCCCGCCCACGCCCTCTTTGCGCGCCTGGCGTCCGGTCATCACACCGCGAGGCGTGGTCAAAATGTTAATGCCCATGCCGCCCAGCACCCGCGGAATCTCGCTGCGCCGCACGTACACCCGGCAGCCGGGCCGGGACACGCGCTCGGCCTTCGAAATCGCCGCCTCGTTGTGCGCGCCATATTTCAGATAAATGCGGATGACCTTGTGGCCTTCTTCTTCCGTCGCCTTGAAGTTCGAGATGTAACCCTCTTCTTTCAGAATACGGGCAATCTCCATCTTCAGACGTGAAGCCGGAACGTCCACTTTCTGGTGCTGCGCCTGCAGCGCGTTGCGCACCCTCGCCAGCATGTCTGCGACCGGATCGGTCAACCTCATCGTGTGCTTCTCCTCTCGCCGCCCGTTCGCTCCGCGCGCTTTACGGAGAACCTGCAGCGGCTTGCTAAAACCCGTGGTGGGGCGCTCGTCCCCGATGCTCAACCGCACTCTTTAGCGATCGTGCAAGCGCCTTGGCAACCGGCAAAGAGCGCCCGCCAACAACCGCTTCACCACGACGACTTCGAAACTCCCGGAATCTCTCCGCGCAGCGCCAGCCCGCGGAAACACAGCCGGCACACGCCGAACTTGCGCAAGTAGGCCCGCGGCCGGCCGCACAACTTGCAGCGGTTGTGCCGGCGCGTGGAAAACTTCGACGGCTTCTTGCCCGCCCGTGCCGCCTCAAACTTCTTCTCGATCTTTGCGTCTTTGACTCGTTTCGCTGTGGTCATGAAATCCTGTCTCGTTCTTCTTTCTATCGAACCCTTACCCGCGGAAGGGCATCCCCAGATGCTTCAGCAACATGCGCGCCTGATTGTCGTTGGCGGCGGTGGTCACAATGGTGACGTTCATGCCCTTCTGCTTGTCCACTTTTTCGTAAGAGATCTCGGGAAAAATCAACTGGTCGTGCAGCCCGAGCGTGTAATTGCCGCGGCCATCGAAGGACTTGGTCGACACCCCGCGAAAATCGCGCACCCGCGGCAAAACGACGTTCACCAAGCGGTCGAAGAATTCGTACATGCGATCGCCGCGCAGCGTCACCATGGCTCCAATCGATTGCCCGGCGCGCACCTTGAAGGCGGCGATCGATTTCCGGGCGCGCGTAACCACCGGCTTTTGTCCGGTGATCTGGCCGAGCTCGTTTACCGCCGGATCGAGAACCTTGGAATTCTGGGTGGCCTCGCCCACCCCCATGTTGACCACGATCTTATTAAGCCGCGGCACGGCCATGGCGTTGTCCAGCGCAAGTTCTTTCAACAGAGCCGGCGCAACTTCTTTTTCAAAGCGAGCGCGCAGCCGCGGTTTTTCCTTGGCGCTGTGCCGCGCCTGATCGGGCGCCTTCGGCTCCTGCGCCGCTTCCTTGGATGCTTTTTTGTCTTTTGCCATGGTATTCCCGGCCTCTTGCTAGCGGGCAAGATCCTTCCCGCCGAACCTCCGGATGACGCCGCCGGGCTCCCGCCCGCCAAACGCGGTCACTTGTCCAGGGTCGTTCCACACTTCTTGCACACGCGTACTTTTCGCTCTCCGCGCACTTCATGCCCAAGGCGCACCGGCCCGCAGCTCGGGCAGAGCAGTTGCACGTTGGAAATGGCAATGCGGCTTTCCTGCTCGGCAATTCCACCCGCAATGTTGCGCTGGGGATTGGGACGCACGTGCTTTTTCACCATCATGACGTGCTCGACCAGCAGCTTGGCGTCATCGGGAAACACGCGCAGCACGCGCCCTTCCTTGCCCTTGTCGCGCCCGGCAATGACCTTCACCGTATCATTGCGGCGAATATCGACTCGTTTATGTGCGGTTGTTACCGTAGACATATGGGTTCAGCTTCCAAAGCTTCACGCTTTTCATGGTTTCAACCCACTCGCTTTTTTCAACCCTTCCGCCGTTCCAGGCAGCCGGCTGCCTGGAACCTCGGAAACTTGAAACGGGGCGCTTAGATGACTTCCGGCGCCAAACTCACAATCTTCAAAAATCTCTTCTCGCGCAGCTCGCGCGCCACCGGACCGAACACCCGCGTTCCCACCGGCTCGCCCGCCTCGTTGATCAGCACGGCAGCGTTCTGATCGAAGCGGATATAAGTTCCGTCGCGCCGGCGATGCTCTTTGCGCGTGCGCACGATCACCGCTTTCACCACTTTGCCCTTCTGCACCTGCCCATCCGGAGCGGCCTCTTTCACGGCGGCGGTGATTATGTCGCCCAGGCCGGCGTTCAGGCCGGTCGCGCCACCCAGCGGCAGGATCATCTGCAGCTTGCGCGCGCCGGAATTATCGGCGACCTCCAGCATGGTTCTCATCATCACGGCCATGGCGAATCTCCTCGGTAGCCCCGCTCATTCCCGCCCGCGCGAAGCCCGCGCGAGGAACCGGCGTCACGATTGACTGGCAGCGTCCAGCGTGGTTTCCGGCACCATCGCCGAACGGCGAATAATGTCTTTCAGGTTCCAACGCTTCAGCTTGGAAAGCGGCCGGGTTTCCTCGAGACGCACCACATCCCCCACGCGCGCTTGGTTGCTTTCGTCGTGCGCGTAAAACTTTTTGTTGCGCGCCACAACGCGGCCATAGAACGGGTGCGCCTTCTTGCGCGTCACCTGCACCACAATCGTCTTGGCCATCTTGTTGGCGACCACTTCGCCGACGACTTCTTTGCGCCGTCCCGGGCCTCGCTCCCGCGGCGGCGTAGCCGATTTTCCAGCTGCGCTTTCGGTCATGAGCGTTTCTCCGTTGCGGCGGCGCGCCTGCGCTCGCCCAGGATTGTCTTGACGCGCGCAATATCCTTGCGCAGCCCGCGAATCTTCTTCAGGCTCTCGGTCTGCCCCATGTTCAGCTGGAACTTCAGCTTGAACAACTGGTCGGCGAGATCCCGTTCCTGGTGCTGCATTTCTTCTTCGGTAAGATTTCTAATTTTCTCTGCCTTCATAAAAGCTCTCCGTTTTCGCGGCGCGCTAGTGTGCCGCCTCTCTTTTCACCAGCGCCGTGCGCAGGGGCAGCTTGTGCGAAGCCAGCCGCAT
>JASHRB010000328.1 GCA_030037575.1 Candidatus Sulfotelmatobacter sp.
CACGCACGTAGCGAAATTGGTCGTGAAGGCGCAGCGAATTCTCGCGAAGCATCATGTCGGGCGTCCATCCACCTCCACGGATGAGAATGTTCTTGCCGTTAACCCGGAAGGTGCGGCCGCCGGTCGCGTTGAGTTCGGAAGTTACTTGGCGGACGCCGAATTCACTTTGCGTGCGGTCGCTGACCGCGCCGTCGACCTCGAAGGTCATCATCAGGGGATAAAAATCAGGTTTGCCCATTTGCGCGGGCCACCAAAGGCGGGGATTCGAAAACACGAGTTGAGGAAACTGGTCGGGAGTAAAGCTGATGTCTTTCGATTCGCCGGCGGCCAGTTCGACCGGTTGCTCGAAAGCGACGTTTTCGATCTGGCCTTTCAAAATCCCGTGCACTCCATGGTCCGTCCCATTCTTCAATTGCGCGGTCACCGTGAGCTGTGCGGAATCATTGGCGGGAGAGTTCAACTTCGATACGACCGTCGGATAGCGAACGGCGACCGGGCCGCTGGTCGTCAGATAAACTTCGCGCCACAAACCCATGTTTTTATCGGGCGGGGCGGGGTTCCAATCGACAAAGGTGATGGCAAGGTCGTTTTCCGTGGGAGCGAAGATCTGAACGGCAAGAACATTTTCCGCGCCGGGCTTGACCGCCTTTGTAACGTTGAGTTCGTACGTGCGCCATGCGCCGGCAATCTCATCGGAGTCGGCAATCTGTTTTCCGTTGAGCCAGATGTCCGCTCGATAGTTAATGCCCCTAAAGTTCAGCCAGATCGTTTTGCCATTGTATGATTCCGGCACGCGAAACTGCTTTCGATACCACCAGGAAACCGCGTAAGGACTGTCCGGCTGCATGGCGAGGTTGGAGAAATTTCCACCGATGGGGTAAGTCACGCCGGGAAATTGCCGGAGGTTCATGGCAAAGAACGGATCTGACAGGGTTTTGTCTTTTACCAGCGCCGCCACCACCGTGGTCGGAACCGTGGCGCTGTGCCATGCCCGGGGGGTGAAGCCCGGAGTTGAAATGGTTGCGCCATCGGCTTGAACTTTTGCCGAGGATTGCAGGTTCCACGATTCCCGCAGAACGAGTTTGTCGGCTTGCCGTTCTCCACCGGAGTGCTCAGACGAAGGATCGACCGAGAAAAGAAACGGCGAGGCGGAAAGAAAGAATACGGGCAACAAGAAAAACAATCTGCGCAGGAAAAACGAGCGGTTTCCGGGATTCATTGTCCTCCCTTGCATTGACTGCGAAACCAGTGCCGCGCGTGCAGCGCGGTGGAGCATTATGGATAACACGTCTATTGATACGTTTCAATAGCTGATTCGGCCGGGCCATTGGCGCCCGCGCGGAAGCTGAGGAGCCTGCGGAGTCGCGGCGCGGCGTTCGTTTATAATTGTCATTTCCGGCGGATATCCAGGAGTTCTACGAAGATGATCCGATTTCTGCAAACCGAAGGACCGATCAAGAAAGTTGTACTCAGCGGACTGCTGCTCATCATTTGCGCAGCCATGGTGATCGTGCTGGTTCCCGGAGGCAGCCTGGGCGGCGAATTGACGGGCGCTCCCGGCAAGGGCGTGATTGCCAAGGTGGATGGCGAAGACATCACGGTTGAGGAAGTGCGCAACACGGCACGGCAGATGCTGCAGCAGCAGGGAGCACAACTGGGCGCGAACGCCGCGATATTGATGCCATTCTTTGCGCAGCGAGCCGCGGATCAGTTGATCGACCGGGAAGCGTTGCTTGCCGAAGCACAGCACATGGGCTTCAAAGCAACTCCGCAGGAAGTAAGGGACGAATTACAGCATGGGCGATATGCCGAGTACTTTTTCCCCAGCGGGAATTTTATCGGACAGGCGGAATATGAAGGCATGTTGCAGCGGGCGAATCTGACGCCGACGACCTTCGAAGCCAACGTCGGCAAAGATATCATGATCACCAAGCTGCAGGCGCTGATCGCCGGCAGCGCATCGGTGAGCGATGCGGAGATCCGCAAGGAATTTGACCGGCAAAACACCAAGGTCAAGTTCGATTACGCGGTGCTCAGACAGGAGGACATCAAAAAAGGCCTGCATCCGACCGCGGAGGAGCTCAAAGCCTTTTACAACAGCCACCAGAAGGAGTACGTCAACTCGATTCCGGAAAAGCGGAAGGTAAAGTATGCGGTCATAGACACAGCGAAGATCCGGAACGCAATGCAGATTACGCAGGAAGAGTTGCAGGCGTACTACGACCAGCACCGCGATCAGTACCGCGTGCCAGAGCAGGTGAAGGTCAGCCATATTCTGATCAAGACTCCGTTGCCCGGCCCGGACGGGAAAGTCGATGAAAAAGGCGTAGCCGATGCACAGCGCCGGGCGGAGGACATCCTGAAGCAGTTGAGGGGTGGCGCGAATTTCGAAGACATGGCGAAGAGGTATTCGGAAGACCCGGGCAGCGCAAAAGAGGGCGGATCGCTTGGCTGGATCGGAAGAGGACGCACGGTTCCGGAGTTCGAAAAAGCCGCGTTTTCGCAGCCGATTGGGAAAATCGGCGATCTGGTCAAGAGCAGCTACGGTTTCCATATTATTCGCGTCGACGCCAGGCAAGATGCACATATGAAAAGTCGGGACGAGGTGAAGGATGAAATTGAGCCGATCCTGAAGCGGCAGAAAGCGCAGCAAGTCGCGCAGAAAGATGCCGACGATCTGCTGGAGATGGCGCAGAAAAAAGGACTGGATACCGCGGCGGTGGCCAAGGGTTTTCCGGTTTTGGCCTCAGATTTCTTCGACCGCAAGGACGTGGTTCCGGGGCTCGGGCCTTCGCCGCAGTTTATGGACGGAGTGTTCGCGGCGGCGGAGAAATCGCCGCCGGAGATGGTGGCAACGTCGCAGGGTTTTGCGGTATTCGACTTGCTTGCGATCCAGCCGCAGTCGACGCCGACCTTCGATGACATCCGCGGCAAAGTGGAAGATCAGTTCAAGGACGAGCGATCGAGAACTTTGTTGGCTCAGAAAACGCAGGAGCTTTCTGACCGGGCCAAGGCGGAACATGACCTGAAAAAAGCGGCGAAAGAACTGGGCGCGACGATGAAGGCGAGCGATTTCGTTTTGCCCGACGGGCAGGTTCCCGATATCGGGTCGATGACCGGACAGGCCTCGGTGGCATTCGCCATGAAGCCGGGCGAGATCAGCGGGCCGATTAACAGCGGGGGCAACGGCGTGGTGATTTCTCTGCTGGAAGTGCAGGCCCCGACGGCGGCGGATTTGGCGGCCAAGCGCGATCAGATTCGGGACACGCTGCTGCAAAACAAAGAACAAGAGCTCATGGGATTGTTCACAACCAACCTGCGCGATCAGATGGAAAAATCCGGAAAAATCAAAATCAATCAGGATGAGATGAAAACGCTGACGCGACCGGAAAGTGAATCCGGGACGTAGCCGGCGGGCGTGGGCTTGGATTGGACCGATTTCTGTTAAGCGCGTTTCCCAAAACCATTGCAGACCGACAACTGAAAGTGCTTCCCGAGTTTCATGCCGTTTCCCCGCGCCGCAGGCATTCTGTTGCATCCAACGTCGTTGCCTTCGCGCGGCGGCATCGGTGATTTTGGCGCCGCGGCCTACGAGTTTGTAGATTCCCTCGCTGCGGCGCGGCAAGGACTTTGGCAGGTTCTGCCGCTCGGGCCGCTGGGCGCGGGCAATTCTCCTTATTCCTCAACTTCTGCCTTCGCCGGTAATCCTGTTTTGATCAGCCTAGAGCGGCTGGCACAGCGCGGGTGGATTCATTCCGCGAAAATGGCGGCAGCGTCTTCTGAGTGCGGGGCGGTGGAATATGATCGGGTCTTTGCCACGAAAATACCCTTGCTGTTCGAAGCGGGTCGCAGATTTGTAAGCTCCGCATCCGGAGCGGGGCGGCAGCGATTTGAGCAGTTCTGTGCGGAGAACGCCTGGTGGCTCGATGATTTTGTTTTGTTCGACGCACTGCGGGCGCAGAACAAACTCGCAAGCTGGAACCAGTGGCCGGCCGAGCTGGCTCGGCGCGAACCGGCCGCGCTCGAAAGAGCGCGGAAAGAATTGGCGGCCGACCTGAAGATTCGCAGCGCTTTGCAGTTTGCCTTTTACGAGCAGTGGAATGCGCTGCGCAGGTATTGCTCCGAGCAGGCGATTCGCGTGGTGGGCGATGTTGCCATCTTTGTAAACTACGACAGCACGGATGTCTGGACGCACCGAGAATTGTTCCGCCTGAACGAGAATCTGGATCCCGACGTCGTTTCGGGCGTACCTCCGGATTTCTTCAGTAAAACCGGGCAGCGCTGGGGAAATCCCCTTTACCGCTGGGATGTGATGAAAGCGCGCGGGTATGAGTGGTGGATTCAGCGGCTGCGCTGGGCGACGCAAAACTGCGACTACATCCGGCTCGACCACTTTCGCGGCTTCGACCAGTTCTGGGAGATACCGGCGCACGATTCGACGGCAATGAATGGTCGCTGGGTGGACGGGCCGCGCGACCAGTTGTTCGAGAAACTGGCGGAGGCGTTGGGAGGATTGCCGTTCTTCGCCGAAGATCTTGGCTACATCACGCCGGCAGTTCACGCTTTGCGCGAACGGTTGAGAATTCCCGGCATGGCGGTCATGCAATTTGGATTCAGCGACGATGGGGCGCACGCACACTTGCCCCATCGCGCCACGGGCAAGATCATCTACACGGGGACGCATGACAATGACACGACCATCGGCTGGTACAAATCGAGCGCGGCCGAGCACGAGCGCCGGAACGCGGAGGCCTATCTCGGGCGCAGTGAGGACGGCATTCATTGGGCCTTTATTCGCGCGGCGCTGAGCTCACCCGCCGAGCTGGCGCTGATTCCCTTGCAGGATGTGCTGGGGCTGGGCAGCGATTGCCGCATGAACACACCCAGCCGGGATCGGGGCAACTGGCGATGGCGCTTTTCGCCAGGACAGTTCAATGGGGAGTTGGCTGCAAAGCTCGCCCGTCTCGTCGAAGTGACCGACCGCATGCCCCGGGGGATTCCGGTGCGCGCGGGCGAAGATTTCGCCGCCTGATGTCAGTCCTTTCATCCAGTGCATTGGTTTTGTGAAAAAGTCGTGAATGAGGCGAAGCGGTTTTGCGGGTGTGCGCGAATCGTGTATAGAGAAAAGGGAGGTTTTTCTTGGCCAGCGTGCCCATCATCGAGGCCCGAGCGATTGAGAAGTCCTATCCGCAGCCGGATGGCACGCGCATTCAGGTGGTGGGTCTCACGGATTTTTCGATCGAAGCGGGAAAGATCATTGCCCTGCTCGGCGCCTCGGGATGCGGGAAGTCGACGCTGCTGCGCATTCTGAGCGGACTCGCGCAGCCGACCTCCGGCGCGCTGTTCTGGCACGGAAAACCGCTGGAGGGGCAGACTCCCAACGTTGCAATCGTTTTTCAAAGTTTTGCGCTTTTCCCCTGGCTCACGGTGCTAGAGAACGTGGAAGCCCCCCTGCAGGCGCGCGGCGTGGCGGCTGTCGAGCGCCGCAAGCGCGCCCTGCGCACATTGGATACGGTTGGACTCGACGGGTTTGAAACCGCGTACCCCAAAGAACTTTCCGGGGGCATGAAGCAACGGGTGGGTTTTGCCCGCGCGCTGGTGGTCGAGCCGGAAGTTTTGTTTATGGACGAGCCGTTTTCCGCGCTTGACGTGCTCACAGCGGAGAACTTGCGCGGCGAACTGCTCGAGCTCTGGCTCAACAAGAAGATGACCACCAGCGCAATCTTCATTGTGACGCACAACATCGAAGAAGCCGTGATGCTGGCCGACCGCATTGTCGTGCTGGGCCGAAACCCGGCGCGCATCAGGTCCGATATCAGCGTGCGTTTGCCGCGTCCGCGCGACAGAAAATCTTCGCGCTTTGTCGAGCTGGTCGATTACATCTACAAGGTTATGACCGAGCCAGACGTCGAGCATGCATTGCCCGATCCCGAAAGTACTGGGGAAATCGTTCTTCCGCAGGGCGGGTTAAAGGCAAACCCGGCCCCGGTGCGGACGACAAAGTACCAGATGTTGCCTCATGCCCGCGTAGGCGGAATCGCCGGTTTGCTCGAACTGCTGCACGATCGCGGCGGACGCGAAGATTTGTTTCGCCTGAGTGAAGACCTGGTGATGGATGTGGAGGATTTGCTGCCAATCCTTGAAGCCAGTCAGTTGCTGGGCTTCGCGTGGTTGAAAGAGGGCGACGTGCAACTCTCGCCCCGGGGAGCGGAGTTTGCTGATGCGGACATTCAAAGGCGCAAAACGCTGTTTCGCCAGGCGTCGCTCGAGCACGTGACGATTCTGAAGCAGATTGACAGCATCCTGAAACGCAAGTCTGATCATTCCATTTCCGACGAGTTTTTTCGCGACATTCTCGACGAACATTTTTCCGAGGATGAGGTGCAACGACAGTTTGACACGGCCATGAACTGGGGCCGCTACGCAGAGATTTTCGACTACGACAGCGAGAGCGGGATCCTGGTGCAGGCTGAAGCGGCCCCAAACGAGCTTCCGGCGGGCGAAGCGGCCGACACAAACCCAGTTGAGAAGCGCACTCCCACTCCGGCATCCAAGCCTTAACTGATTTCAATCGAAGGAAAGTTCCAGTTCATGAAAGAGCGCATCAGTTGGCGAGGGTTCTCGGCGTATCGCTTATGGGAACAACTGCCGAGCATCGAGGTCTCCTATCTTCCCGACCTGCTCATGTTCGCAGCGGGAATTGCGCTTTTCTACGCAGTGATTCGAGTCGGGCACTCGTGGTTCGGCCCCTTCACTCCCACGGTCGAGATTTCTCGCAGCCTCCGGACACTGCCGGCCTATGCCGGTTATTCGCTGCTGCGAATCACGATCGCTTATGTATTGAGCCTGTGGTTTACGCTGGTGTACGGATACATCGCAGCTTATAACCGCCGCGCCGAGAAGTTCATGATCCCCCTGCTCGATGTATTGCAATCGATTCCCGTGCTCAGTTTTCTTCCCGGGGTGATGCTGGCGATGGTTGCGCTGTTTCCGGGACGGCAGCTGGGGGTGGAATGCGGAGCGATCCTGCTGATTTTCACCAGCCAGGTGTGGAACATGGCATTCAGTTTTTATGCATCCCTGAAGAGCATTCCCAAGGAGATGCGGGAAGCGGCTTCGATTTACCGCTTCAGCTGGTGGCAGCAGTTCATGCAGATGGAACTTCCCTTCTCGGCGATCGGGTTGGTTTGGAACTCGATGATGTCGGTTGCCGGGGGATGGTTTGCGCTAATGGTCTGCGAGATGTTCGTGCTGGGAGATCGCGATTTTCGACTGCCCGGCCTGGGATCATATCTGCAGACTGCGGCGAGCGCTGGCGACACGGTAGCGATCTTATGGGGCATTGCTGCGATGGTTTTGCTCATTGTGCTGCTCGATCAGCTCGTCTGGCGGCCGGTGATTGCCTGGGCGGAAAAATTTAAAGTTGAGCAGGTGGAAAGCACCAGCGTTCCGCGGTCGTGGGCGCTAACTTTCGTGCAGCATTCGAGCGGACTGGCGAAGATTCGTCAGAAAACGCTGCATCCGCTCGGTGAGCGCCTGCTTCTGTTTTTTGCCCGAGAGCATGCGAGCCATGAGAAGCATGAAGGGGCATCGGCGTGGCGCGAGTGGCTAGTGCGAGTTCTGGCGGTTGCGGCGACAGGGGGCATTGCTTACGGTGTGGTTCGCGTGGCGATTATTCTTAGCGGCTTACACAAAGCCGAATTTCACGCGGCCGCGCTGGGATTGGGTGCAACCTTTTTGCGCGTGAATCTGGCTTTGTTACTGGGTGCGCTGTGGACGATTCCCGCCGGAGTCGCGATTGGTTCGAATCCGCGGCTGGCGCGAGTTGCGCAGCCGCTGGCGCAGATCGCAGCATCGGTTCCGGCGACGGCGCTGCTGCCGGTAATTTTGCTATTGCTGATT
>JASHRB010000329.1 GCA_030037575.1 Candidatus Sulfotelmatobacter sp.
GCCGCCATCGTTTGGGAAAGCGAACCCGGAGAAATTCGCACGCTTACCTATCAGCAGCTTCTTCGGGAGGTGCAAAAGTTCTCGAATGTCCTCAAATCTCTCGGCATAAAGAAAGGCGACCGCATCGCCATCTACATGGGCATGACTCCCGAATTGCCCATCGCCATGCTCGCCTGCGCCCGCATCGGCGTGCCCCACACCGTCGTTTTTGGTGGATTTTCAGCAAATGCCCTCCTCGATCGCATTCACGATTGCGCAGCCTCGGCCGTCATCACACAGGACGGTTCCTATCGCCGGGGCGCGGAAGTCAAATTGTTCCCCGCGGTCGAAGAAGCGCTGAAATCATGCCCGACCGTAAAGAACGTAATCATCTACAAACGCACCCACACGCCCATCAACATGCAGTCCGGCCGTGATCACTGGTGGCACGAGTTGATGGCCAAAGCCTCCGACGATTGCCCCGCCGAGCCGCTCGATGCGGAACATCCTCTTTATGTCCTTTACACCTCCGGTACCACCGGCAAACCCAAAGGCGTGGTGCACACCACCGGCGGATATTCGGTCGGCACATACCTCACTACCAAGTGGGTTTTCGATCTTAAAGACGAAGACACTTATTGGTGCACCGCCGACATCGGCTGGGTCACCGGCCACAGCTACATCGTCTATGGCCCCTTGCAGAACGGCGGCACTACTCTCCTGTACGAAGGCGCGCCCAACCATCCCGAACCCGACCGCTTCTGGTCGATCGTCGAGAATCACAAGGTCAACATTCTCTACACTGCGCCCACGGCCATCCGCACTTTCATCAAGTGGGGAGACCAGTGGCCGAACCGGCACAACATGAAAAGCCTGCGCCTGCTTGGCACCGTCGGCGAGCCCATCAACCCCGAGGCCTGGATGTGGTATCGCGAAGTCATCGGCGGCAATCGGTGCCCCATCGTGGACACCTGGTGGCAAACCGAGACCGGTCACATCATGATTACTCCGCTTCCCGGTGCGATTGCCACCAAGCCGGGTTCGGCCACGCGTCCGTTTTTTGGCGTAGTGCCGGAAATCGTCACCATGGACGGCAAGCCGGTTCCCGACGGCGCCGGTGGATTTCTTATTCTCAAGCGTCCGTGGCCGGGCATGTTGCGCACGGTCTACGGCGATCCCGAGCGCTACGTAAAAAATTATTGGTCACAAATCCCCGGCGCTTATTTCACGGGCGACGGCGCGCGCAAAGATAAAGACGGCTACTACTGGATCATGGGTCGGGTCGACGACGTGCTCAACGTCAGCGGACATCGACTGAGCACCATGGAAGTGGAATCGGCTCTCGTTGCACACGAAGCCGTTGCCGAAGCTGCGGTCGTCGGCCGTCCCGATGAATTGAAAGGCCAGGCGATCGCCGCGTTTGTGACGCTGGAGCAGGGAAGGAATCCGTCAAACGAATTAAAAGAAGAATTGCGCAAGTGGGTGGCAAAGGAAATCGGAGCGCTGGCCAAACCCGACGACATCCGCTTCACTGACACGCTGCCCAAAACTCGCAGCGGCAAAATCATGCGGCGCCTGCTGCGTGAACTCGCCTCTAGCGGCGAAGTCAAAGGCGACACCACTACTCTCGAAGATTTCGGCGTCATCGCGAAGTTGAAGGAGAGCGAGGAAGTTTAGGGATTTGTTATTCCCCCCAAGCCGAAAGCGGGCTCGCCTTTTGTGCAACCTAATCCTCATCATCCAAAATGAGGTCTCGCGCTCTTGGCGGCTTTCGAAGGGTGGGATTCTCAAGTACGCCAGCACGAGAACGCAGACTCGACAAATCCATAACTCATTGGTTATGAATAAGGCCATGCTTGCGACGTCAGAAAAGTCTTAACAGCCCTGGCCGACCCGACCCGTCGGGCGCTCTTCGAGCGTCTGAGCCGGGCAGGGGAACTGACCGTGCGCGTGCTGACCGACAGTGCGTGCGTATCTCAGCCCGCCGTATCCAAACACCTTCGAGCGCTCAGGCATGTTGGTCTGGTCCGCACCCGTCGCCAAGGCCGCGAAACTCTTTACAGCGCCCGCCCGCGCGGTCTCGCGCCAACTGGTTGACTGGATAACTTTCTACACCCGCCTCTGGCACGACCAGTTTGATCGTCTTGAAGACCTGCTGAAAAAGATGGATCAATGAACAATCCCACGGCGCGCTCTCTTGTGATTGAACGCGAGATGGGGCATCTGCCAGAAAAAGTCTGGAGCGCTCTCAGGCAAGGCGAGCTGATTAAAGAATGGCTGATGGAAAACGACTTCTAGCCGGCCGTGGGCCACAAGTTCAAATTCCGGGCAACGCCCGTGCCCAATTGGAACGTCGTCATCGAGGGTGAAGTTTTGGTGGTCGAACCCAACGAGCAATTGTCCTACACGTGGTCTTCTATGAGTATGAGCGGCGGCGTCGCGTGGACGTTGACGCCGACCAAGACTGGAACGCTCGTGCGCATGGAGCAGTCGGGCTTCCGTGAGGATCAGGAGGCCAACTGCGAGGGTGCCAAGTACGGATGGCAGAAGTCCATCAGTAACCTCGATAAAGTGGTCGCGGGGCTCAAGTGGAACATCGACTCAACATCAATCAAAGGGAAACTAGCAGAAGACGACCCAGCCTAAACCGCGAACGTGATAAGGGAGAAAGGAAGCTGAAAATCAAATTGATCAGCGTGTACGTCGATGAGCAGAAGCAAGCCCTCCGCTTTTATCCGGAAGTAGTGGGCTTTGCCAACAAGACCGATTTCCGTAACGGTCCATTTCGCTAGCTGACCGTAGCCTCGCCCGAGGAGCCGGACAGCACCGAACTGCTGCTCGCGCTGAACAACAATGGCCAAAGGCTATCAGCAGGGGATGTTTCAACGGAGCCAGTTGCAGTTGGCTGAACTTGGTAGAGCGCTGGTTTAGAAAATTGAGCGACAAAGCGATCAAGCGCGCCAGCGTCGTAAGTGTGCCGGACTTACAACAGGCGATCGAGGAATTTATGCGAAGCTGGAACGAACATCCGAAGCCCTTCATCTGGACGGCCACGGTCGAGGACATCATCAAGAAAATCGAGCGGGCACGGGTCAAGATGGAGCAGATCAGGCCCGGATCCACCCTGCCCCGAGGCAGAAAAAAGAAGGAATAATATGTAAAGTTATTTGCGATACACTCCACTAGGCTGCTGCAACTCGGTTTGTCTTCCTGCCATGGTCCTTTCGGAGTTGTGGATGCGGAAGAGTCATATCCTTCCACGACCTATTTAAAGAGATCGGCTTAAAGAGATCGGCCTAACGAGGCGCTGCAGCGAATCGCTGGCGGCACGACGGGTACAAAGATCCAATGAATCCATCGGAACATATGGACCGGCTAATCGCGAAACTCACAGACTGGCGTGGCAAAACCCTCGCCAGCGTCCGCAGGACCATCCTTGAGGCCGACCGGGAGATCACCGAGGAATGGAAGTGGATGGGAAGCCCGGTGTGGTCCCGCGACGGGATCATCGCAGTGGGCAACGCCCACAAAGATAAGGTGAAGCTTACCTTTCCCCACGGGGCGAGCCTGCCAGATCCTGACCGGCTCTTCAACGGCGGCTTCGGAGGCAACAGGTGGCGAGCGATTGATTTTTTCGAAGGCGACCAGATCAATGAGCGTGCTCTAAAAAATCTCGTCCGCGCCGCCGTTGATTACAATCAGATCAAATTGAAGAGCAAAGCGCCAGCGGCCACTCGAGCGGAAGTGCATAGCGGTAAAAAGAGGTGAAACCACAGCTTTTGCTACGAAATTCTCTTTGCAGGCCCGAGGATCTGCTTACCCAAAGTTCTCAGGTGATTTCCCTAATATGAATTCGAACCGGAAAAAATCAACTAGGCCTTGACTCTATCGTCTCGCGTTTTATGATGGGTTTAGAGCTCCTCCCTAGGGTAGGGGATAATCCCAACAGCTTACGTTAATTGGAGGAAAGTCCCCATGAAACTGAACGATAGCATTTCAACCTACGATGTTGCCGAGGCTCTGCAGGGCGAGACCGGCAAGTTTGAAGTAACCAGCCCCAATGGAGAACGCTATTTCGTGACGTGCTATCCTGGCCACTCCATCATCAGTCTTGAGTGGGCCGGGTCTGAGCCCAATCTCCAGCCGTTTCTGGTACGCAAAGTCGCGCAGCCCGTCACGACCGAGGGCCGAAGCAAAAGAGCGACCGCTGCCTAGCACAGACCTAATAGTCAGTAGCAAAGCCCGGCCCTGATCAGGCCGGGCTTTTTGCACCAGTCAGGTTTCGCGTTGCACTTTTCTTGTCGCAATGCTCCCTATCTCTCCGCGGCAAGGCCAAACACGGAGAGGGCGGGTAAAGCCAAAATATGTCTTCCGCTGAGAGCAGCGCCGACGAGTTTTTTGTCCTGAATACCGGGATACCATCGTCAAAAAAAGAAGATTTCGACGAGACGACCTGGGCAAAATGTTGAAACCTCTCCGGAATCGAAAACCCTCCGCCTTTACACTCCCCTCCGCCGCATGATAACCTCGCTACCGTCACCAAGATAAATCGAAAACAGAACAGGAGTGCACCAGGGTAGTGTTAGCCAGAGAGCAAAAGAAATCCGTCATTGATCGGTACCAGACGCACGCGACCGACACGGGCAGCCCCGAGGTCCAGATCGCCATCATCAGCGAACGCATCGGCCAGTTGACGGAGCACTTCAAAACGCACCAGAAGGACCACGGCTCGCGTCGCGGCCTGCTTATGCTGGTCAGCAAGCGGCGTCGCCTGCTCGACTACCTCAAGAGATACGATTCCGAGCGCTATAAAACTGTGATTGGCAAGCTCGGCATCCGCAAATAAAGCGGTCACCCACCAAAACCTAGGGTGGCTCACCCACGCCTGCTTTTGGCTTGGATGGGAATTTTTAAGAAGTGTCCCGCCTTTTGCCGATTTTGCGAAAGGTCGGAAATAACACTGAACCGTATCTCGGAGCGCCGTCTTCCTCTCAAAGCTGGCAAAGCATCGCAAGGACCTTCTGCAACGTGCATCATTTGAGCGCATCCCACCACATGAATCCCGCACTGGGATCGGGTCGATCTTGTCTCGACCGCTCGGCGCACTCCGCTCATCTCTCACCGCCCGCTGCTCACTGTTCCAAAGGAAAATGAAACATGAAACCAGAATCTAGTACAGTCACCGTCGATCTCGTTGGCGGAAAACAACTCTCATTTGAAACCGGAAAATTAGCCAAGCAAGCCCACGGAGCGGCCGTTGTTCGCATGGGCGATAACGTTGTGCTCGCGACCGCCGTTGCAAACCCCGAGCCCCGCGAGGGAATTGACTTCTTTCCGCTCACTGTCGACTACCGTGAATACACCTATGCCGGTGGCCGCTTTCCCGGAGGCTTCATCAAGCGCGAAGGCCGCATGAGCGAACGCGAGGTTCTGACCAGCCGCCAAATCGATCGGCCCGTGCGACCCATGTTCGCCGAGGGCTTCAAGTGCGAGACGCAGGTGATTGCCTTCGTTCTCTCTGCGGACAGCAGCAACGATCCTGAC
>JASHRB010000330.1 GCA_030037575.1 Candidatus Sulfotelmatobacter sp.
ATTCCTATCCAGTATACCGGAAGCAGAGCGGTGAAGGCGCGATTCTACAGCTCCCGGAGCCCCCGCTGGTGTCGCAGTTTGATGAAGCGGCGAGCCAAAACGCGATTTTGCCCCCGGCTCGCCCCACATCCTTCCCCACGCAAAGAGTGCTTGCCCAGGATGACAATGAGACTGCGCCACGACCCGGCTCCCGGCGATGCGCCAGCCCCGTTTCGCTTAGCCCGCTCCAGGTTCCAGCACACACCCCGGATGGTGTCGGGCTTTCGAAAGCCTCGCGGGTCCGGAGGCCGTTGTCTAGGTAAAAACTGACCCGAGCTAACCAACATGCCGAAATTATCATCCAGTAAACAGGGGGTGCATCGGCTATGACTCACCGCTCAGTTCTATCCAATTCAAGGCTCCGAAAATGACAATCGGCATACTCAAAGCGGTCTGGCATCGCCAGAAGTCGCCCACCGCGCCCAGCTCCATCCGCTACCTGGTGCTGGCCGCGGTCGGGGTGGGCGCCGCTTCCTTCCTGGCCACCGAGTTCATGCACTACGTTCTGGTTCCCGACATTGGGCGTTCGCCGGAGCGGTTGCTGGCGGAAGGCATTTCTGCTCTGGTCGTCAGCCTATTGACGGCCCAGCTCGTACACGTGACCCGAGCGCGGCATCGTCTTGCCGTGGCCCGGATGCAGGTGATTGCCGAGATGAACCATCACATCCGCAACGCCTTAAGCCCGGTGTCTCTTTCCCTGGAAGATACCAAGAACCAGGAGCTGAAGCGCGTCATCTCCGATGCGGTTGATCGAATCGACTGGGCGCTTCGAGAGATTCTGCCACGCGAGGTCCCCCTGGGTGCCGAGCAGAGGAATAAGTTGGGGTACTTTCAAAGCAGCGAGCTTCTCTGCGATAGAGCAGCCCACCGGAGGAGCTAAAACCCGTCGACCTTTGCGGAATCTTGAGCCGCCTTCAAAGCCGTGCCACAAAAAGCGTGGGGGCGAAGTTTTCTCCTCAAATCACCGACTAGAGATTTGTCCGCGCTTTTTTCGCTGCGATGGCGTTGAGAGCGCGATGTCCGCTGGAATCTGCTGGCAAGATGAGCCCGCACCATGCCGGAAAGCGACGAAGGAACCGTCTCAGAAGCCCCAGGGGCGAATACGGATGAACTGCAGATGCTGGAAATGCGAGTGCTCCGGCAATGGCACGAACGACAGCAGCACGGCGATCCATACACGCTCTTTTAGAAATTCTGTCGGCCAAGCGTGTTGGCCGCTCCACGCAGACGGCCAAGGACTTGACCGTGGACTTGGAGTCGCTCGAGTTGGTTTGGAAATCCGAGGCCGCGAGCAACTTTTTCGGGCGATCAAGGATTTGCACGAAGGATCGGAACCTGGGTTCAGGAAGACCCCGGTCCAGACTCGAACCTTCACTTTTTCCTACCATCCGCGGGTTACGGCGGGTTACGTGAGTCCCTTGAGTCATCCCACCGATCTTGTGTAGAGTCAGAGCATCCTTCCTCTCAAACTCAACTCGGCCGACTCGCACCGGTTTATCGTTCCTTCGAAAGCAGGGTGGAAGATTCGAGCAGGGACACGTATCGTTTTCTGCATATCGTTGCTCGGGACCGCAGCTATCTCCCCTGCGACGGTTACGCCCAAGCCCACACCTGATTCTTCGCGCCTGCAGACTGTCGATGCCGCGATCGAACAAGCGATTCAAGACGGCAATATCCCCGGTGCGGTTTTGCTGGTCGGGCATAACGGGCGAGTGGTCTATCGCAAAGCCTATGGCTCCCGCTCGCTCGAACCGAAGCGCGAAGCGATGACCTTCGACACAATCTTTGACATCGCCTCGTTGACCAAAGTGGTCGCCACCACGCCGGCAGTCATGCAGCTTATGGAGCAGGGCAAGGTTCGACTGAGCGATCCCGTGGACAAGTACCTGGCGGATTTTGCCCAGAATGGAAAAGCCGACATCACGGTGCGCCAGTTGCTGACGCATTACTCCGGACTCGAACCCGATCTCGACTTGAAAACGCCGTGGGAAGGAAAGGAAACGGCATACCGCATGGCTTTTTCGGAAACTCCCGCGGAAGCGCCGGGCGCGAAGTTCATCTACAGCGACATCAATTTTCTTGTGCTTGGGGCGCTGGTGGAAAAAGTTTCGGGCGAGACGCTCGATGAATATGCGCAGCGCCATATCTTCGAACCGCTGAAGATGACCCATACGCGATTCTTGCCGCCAACCGCCTGGCACTCAAAAATCGCGCCCACGCAGTACGACGAAAACGACCACATGCTTCGCGGAGTTGTGCACGATCCCACTGCGCGAAGAATGGGCGGCGTTGCCGGCCACGCGGGCTTATTTTCTACCGCCGAGGATTTGTCCAAGTTCGCGCAGGCTCTGCTGAACGGAGGGGACGGCATTCTTTCGCCGCTCGCGGTCGAAAAAATGACCACGCCTGAGCAACCGCCATCGGCTCCGGTTCTGCGTGGCTTTGGCTGGGACATCGATTCTCCCTACTCCACGAATCGCGGTGAACTGCTTCCCGTGGGCAGTTACGGGCACACAGGTTTTACCGGCACATCGCTGTGGATTGATCCCACCACCCAGAGCTACATCATCTTGCTGACCAACGCGGTCCATCCGCGGGGGCAGGGAAGCGCGATTGCGCTGCGCACAAAAGTGGCAACCGCAGTCAGCGCTCGACTGCAGTTGACGCCGAGCGAAAAAGAGGCGCTGCGCTGGCAGGCGATTACCGGATACAATGAGGCGCAATCGGCCCAGCGCCGGATGAACACCCGTAATGGCAACGTCAAAAATGGTATCGATGTTTGGGAAGAGCATGGCGTCGATGTTTGGCAAATCGCGGGACGAAAAACGCACATCGGTCTGTTGACCAACCAGACTGGCATTGACGCCCAAGGTCGTCGAACCATCGATGTGCTGGCCCAGGCGCCGGGCGTTTCTCTGGACGCCATCTTCAGCCCCGAGCATGGAGTCACCGGCACGCTCGACACCACGCACGTGGGCGACACCAAAGACGCCGCAACCGGAGTTACCGTTTACAGTGTGTACGGAAGCACCGACGCGGCACGCCGACCGCCGCTCGATGTGTTGAAGCAACTCGATGCTGTGGTGATCGACATTCAGGACGCGGGTGTGCGCTTCTACACCTACGAAACCACGTTGGGATATTTTCTCGAAGCGGCCGCACAAGCGGGAATCGAAGTCATCGTTCTCGACCGTCCCAATCCGGTCACCGGATCGTTCGTTCAAGGCCCGGTATCGGACGTGGGCCGCACAGATTTTACGGATTACTGGACCGTCCCCGTTCGCCACGGCATGACTATGGGCGAACTGGCGAAGATGTTCAACCTCGAGCGCAACATCAATGCGAAGTTGACCGTGGTTGCGATGGAGGGCTGGCAACGCGGCGACTGGTTCGATTCTACCGCAGAGGAATGGATCAATCCCTCGCCCAACCTGCGCAGCGTTACGGAAGCTGCGCTGTACCCCGGCGTGGGACTCATCGAAGGCACCAACATTTCTGTCGGCCGGGGAACCGATACGCCCTTCGAACTGATCGGCGCACCGTGGATCAAGGGCAGGGAACTGGCCGCTTACTTGAATGCTCGCGGAATCGCCGGAGTTCGATTTGTCCCGGTGACCTTCACGCCATCCGCTGCCATCTATAACGGGGATAAATGCGAAGGCATCAACCTGGTTCTCACTGACCGAGACGCTCTCGATGGGCCGGAGATGGGCATCGAGATCGCTGCCGCATTAAAGAAGCTCTACTCGGCAGATTACAAACTTGACAAGATAGCTGACTTGCTCATGAATCAGGGTGCCTACGACGGCTTGATGGCGGGCGAGGATCCGCGCCGCATTGAGCAGGATTGGCAGGACGGACTGCAGAAGTTCGAACTTATACGGCAGAAATATCTGATTTATCAATAGTGCGGTACAAACCCCCGGTCACACCAACTCAGCCCGGCGGATAACTCAGCAGGCAACGCCCGCATCATAGCGCCAAAGCCGTGATAACCTCAGGCTGATGGACCTGGCAAATCTCTGCCGTTCCGGGGTGTCAAATGCGTGAGTTCCTGACGATACTGGTTGCTGCCGGCATGGCTTTTGGGCAGACGACGGACACGATTAAGGCGCCCGAGAGTCCAGCGCAAGCTCCCGTGGCCAGCACCTCTGCGCCCGCAGCGGACGTGCAAAAATCGGATACGAGGGCGTCGGGCGCAGCGACAACCAGCGATGCGAATGCCGTCACGATTCCCGCGGGAAGCAGGATCCCGATCTCTCTGGCCCAGGCGATTTCGACCAAGAATGCGCGGCAGGGAGATGCGGTGTATGCGCAGACGGTGTTCCCTTTTGTCCTGAACGGTCGCGTGCTGGTGCCGGCAGGAACCTATATTCAAGGGAAAATTTCCTACCTCGAGCGCGCCGGCCACGGTCACGGACACGCGGAGATTCTGATGCACTTCACCTTGATGGTTTATCCCAGCGGATACACCGTCATGCTTCCAGGTTCGGTTGAAAACACACCGGGCGCGGAGAATAAATCGGTAAAAGATCAGGAAGGAACCATTCAACAGGATAACGACACCGGCAAGCGTGTCGAGGACGCTGCAAAAGATGGAGTCTATGGAACCATGGGAGGAGCCACCGCCGGTGGTCTCGCCACCGGCAGCTTGAACGGCGCACGGGTTGGAGCCGGAGCCGGTGCGGCGGCGGGAGTCGCATGGGCGCTGCTCAAGCGCGGTCCCGATGTGGTATTGCCCGTGGGTACGTCAATTGAGATGGAGGTTCAGCGCGCCATTTCGCTGGATGGGAGTCGACTTACTCTGGCCAAGGCAAACCCGTAGATGTTTTGCCCGCTCCTTAACTGCCCGCAGTTTTCCCTACTTCAGATTAAATACCGCATTCACGTGCGCCGTCACGGTTACATCTTGCGGAGTGAACTCTTCCGTTGGAGCCGGTGCGGCATTGGCCGTCGCCGCCATGGCGCGCGCCATGTGTGGCACGATGCGCTGGTTTTCGAACGTATCAATCGAAGCATAGGAAAGATCGCCGACGGTGCGCCCGCTCGCCCGCGCCAGCGCCTCGGCTGAATTGCGCGCACGCCGGTAGGCATCCTCGACCGCTTTGTTCTTTGCCTCGTCTATGTTTTCCAGCGTGTAATGTAGGGTTTGGCTTTCGCTTACATTCGCGTCCGCCAACTGCCCAACCACCGGACCGATCTTCGAAAAATCCTTGAGCTTAAGCGTGACCTCGGTCGTCACTCGAAATCCGATCGGTTTCTGTCGTCCGCTTTTCCATTCGTAGGCAGGCTGGACCGAGAAAAATCCAATCGTTGCGGCTTTCGGCTCGATGCCGTTGTTCCGCAGTACCTGGCGAACCTGCTCAACATCCTTCGAAGCATGTTCGTAGGCCGCCTGAGCGCTCTCCTCCTGCACCGAGACATCGAACTGCAGAACCGCAGTGTCGGGAGCGGACTCAAATTTTCCATCGGCGCCGACGTAGACGGTGTTGGGCAGCGCCGTGACGGCGGGATGCTCCTGCGCCAAAGTGGCAATCGTTACCATGCACACTGCGAGCACACCGATGGCCGATTTCATGAAGCCCTCCCGGGCAAGATCCCCTGGGTTTTTCGTCGTGAATGATTGGAGGTGGCCGGATTCATGTTTACACAGGAGAACGATAAATGAGCGCAATCTTGCCGCCCATTGCGGGAAAGGCGCAAATCGCGAGTAAGGACAAGAAAGCCCCAATCCCTAGGAACTTTTCGAGCCGGTGGCGGAATAGCTGAATGGATAGGCCTGTCCGTCGATTTCGCGGCGCAGCTCCTCGAAGACCTCGTCGGGCATTTTTTGAAAAATTTGGACCACATCGGGGTCGAACTGGCGGCCGGCCCAATCTTGAATCTCTTTGCGGGCGGCGGAAAGCGACCGCGCTTTGCGGTAAGGGCGGTCGGAAATAATGGCGTCGAGCGTGTCGGCAACCGCGAAAATCCGCGCGCCCAGCGGAATCTCCGCGCCTCTTAAACCCCGGGGATAGCCGCTGCCGTCATAGTGCTCCTGGTGGGAGTAGACGATCTCGCAGGCGTCGGCGAGAAAGGGAATCTTCTTCAGCATCTGGTAGCCGTGATAACAGTGCTCGCGCATAATGGTGCGCTCTTCATCGTCGAGCTTGCCGGGTTTGCGCAGGATGCTGTCAGGAATGGCCATCTTGCCAAAATCGTGCAGAAAAGCGCCGCGCGCAATCACCAGAATCTGCTCGCGCGGCACGCCCATGGCGCGCGCGATCGCAATGGTGAATGCAGTTACACGGCGGGAGTGGCCTTCGGTCTCCGCATCTTTCAGATCGAGCGCATCGCCGAGGGCCTGCAGGGTGATGTCATAGGAGCGCTCCAGGTCGCTCATGGCAGTTCGCAGTTCGTCTGTGCGGGCCCGTACCAGGGCCTCGAGATTGGTTTGATAGTCGCGGTTTTCCACCTTGAGGCGACGGTTTTCCAAAGCGCGGCCGACGGCATTGAGCAGTTGCTCGCGCTCGAACGGCTTCAACAGATAGTCGTATGCGCCGTTGCGAATCGCCGCTAGCGCGACGGAAATGTCGTGCACCGCCGTAACCATCACCACTGGCATGTCCGGGAAACGTTCTTTGGTGCGCTCGAGCAAGCCGATTCCGTCAAGATCGGCCATCATCAAATCTGAGAGCATCAGCTCGAAACTTTCGCCGGAGTTGAGCAGGGCCAGCGCCTCCATGCCCGAACTCGCCTGTTTCCAGGCGTATCCGGCAGCCGAAAGGATGGCGCAGACGATTTCCCGGATGGCCTCTTCGTCGTCTACCACCAGAATGCGGTCGGGCATGGCTGTGCAAGTATACTCTGGGCGATTTTAGCGTTTAAGTTAAGTGCCGAAAGTAACCATCATGGTCCGGAAAAGACACGAATAAAGCGAGCAAGCATGGTATTCAAAAGCAGGGCATTCCTACGTCCGGAAACCGCCTCTGAAGATGAACGATTCCCTCGGGTCGATCTGGAACACGGCGCAACCGGCTCTTGCCGGATTGAAAGCCGACGAGTGGGCACTGCTGATCGTGCTCGGCGCCACGCTGCTCGCGCTTTCCATGTTGCGCGAGCGCTATTTCCTTGTCTGGACGTCGGGCTTTTCGCTGCTCGTAGTCTCGCGGCTGGCGAGCGCACACGCTTCGGCGATGAGAGTTCCTCTGCGCTATGCCCTCGCCGTTGAGCAGGCCACGTTTGTACTGGCGGCAGGCCTGTTTGCCGGTGCGATTCTTGTTTACCTCCGTGATCGAAATCTGCTGGCGCCGCTGTCGGCCAGCACTCTCAGTGTGACAATCTTTGCGGTGTTGCGCGCCATCCTGTGGCCAGGTTCGCTGCCCTTGCGCGTCGCGCTTGAGGTTTCCTACCGAATCGTTTTGCTGACGGCGGCCATCGCCCTGTTGCGAGCCCGGCGCGGCCGTTTCGAGCCGCAGGCGTGGCTACTTGCGGTTTGTTTGCTGGCGCAGCATCTGACCTGGAGGCCTTTCAGCAGCGATCTTCCGCCTGCCCTGGTCATTGCGTCTGAGGTGTTGCTCGGTATTTGCATGCTGCTGGTCATTCTTGCGGAAGCGCGCACGCGTGCGCGCCGGCTGCACGCGCTCGAAGCTATCACCAGCAGCACGGTGCGCGCCCAGCAGCAGAGCGGCATGATGCAGGACGCTTTGCCGGAACTGCAGCGACTTACGCGCAGCAAAGCGGCATGGTTCCGATTGATCGAAGGCGGGCACCTCGTGGCGACGCATGCCGTTGGAATGTCCGCCGATTTTCTGCGCGACGCCGGGATCGCAGAGCTGACGGAGAATGTCTCGCAAATTCTGCAGCGCACGACTCCCGTGATGGTTCACCGGGGCGGTGCAGCCCCGGAAGACCCGGAAGTGCTGAAATCGGAAAAAATTCTGTTTGTCGTGATGGTTCCTGTGCTGGCGAAGAAGTCGCCCATCGGCGTATTGATGCTGGGAAGCAGGGCGGGTAGAAGGTTGACCGCTGAGGAGTTCGAGTTTCTCTCCACCTGTGGACGGCAGCTGGGAATCGCCATCGAAAACTTCCGCCTGCAGGAGCAAACCCTGCGTTCGCAGCGACAATGGCGAAACACCTTCGACTCGGTTCATGACATCATCCTGGCGCACGATGCCGAGTTCCACGTCATCAAAGCCAATCAGGTTTTGCTCGAGCAACTCGAAATGGCTGCGGCCGACGTGATCGGCAGCACATGCGACTCGGTGCTGCCACACAAATTCGGAGAGTGGACCGGCTGTCCATATTGCTCGCGTGGCGCCCAGGAAATCAGCGAAGGTGCCGATCCCTGCTTCGGCGGATTTTCCACCGTTTCAACCTCTTCCTACACTGAGCAAGGGAGCAAACAGAAAGGCGTCATCCACATTGTCCGGGACATCACCGACCGGCGCTCTGCGGAAGATAAATACCGCCTGCTTTTTGAGCAGGTGCAGGAGGGGGTTTACGTTGCCACCCCCAGCGGACACGTTCTCGACTGCAACGACGCGTTCATGTACATGCTCGGCTACGAAAAGCGGGAAGATTTGCTGGCGCTGAATCT
>JASHRB010000331.1 GCA_030037575.1 Candidatus Sulfotelmatobacter sp.
GAGCGAAAATCTCCCCGGCTTTTTTGTAGTCCAGGAGATCCATGTAGTAAACGAAGCCCAGGTCGTAATAGAGATGCCAGTTGTCCGGGTTGTGCTGAATCCCGTACTGCATCAACTCCACCGCGCGTTCCGGTTCGCCCGCACCCTGGGGTGGTTTCGGAGACAGAAAACTCGCGCCGAATTCGTATGCGATGAGCAGGTGGGGATCAAGATGGGTTGTGATTTCAAGTAGCGGCGCCAGCAGATTGTAGCTTACCGAGTAATTGCGATGCTGGTTGCCAAAATATTGCACGGCGCGAGTCCAGTAAATGCACGCCATCAATCCGTTATAGCCGAGGCTGGCGCGTTCAATCACCTTTGGCGAACTCAGAAACAGAACTTCATCCAGAGTCGCCTGCGGGCGAAGCTGGTCAACCCGATGTAACACAAACGAGCTTGCCGCCAGCGATACCACCAGCAAGAGGCTTGCGACCATTGCAATTTGGCGCCGGGAATTCATTTCAAATCGCGATACTCGAAGATCAGCACGGCACCGCTCAGTGCCGTGGCCGCATAGAACAAGGCATAGACCGTGTTCTGCAGGATTAGCTGCCCGGCGACCGGCTGCTCGTGGGCGATCGAAGTGATCACGTTGAACGCGGAAAAATTCGGCACCAGATACGCCGCTCCCGTAGCCAGCCAGCGCGTAATACCATGGGCCATCGCCGCGAAACCCCGCAAATCTTCGGCGAAGCTGCCGATTACGAACAGTGAAAACGCGAACACAGCGGAAAGCAAGGGTGAAGAAAACGATGAGAAAAGCAGTGCCAACGAGCAGATGATCAGGAACTCCAGAATGATGAAATATAGCGCCATGAAAACCAACCCATCAGCGTGAACGAACTTGTGGGAAACGTAAAACAAGGCGGCAAACACGCCAATCGCCATGAAGAAGGTATTCACCACCAGTGTGCCGGCCAGCCCCAAGAATTTGCCCACGATGAACTCCCAGCGGCGCACCGGCCGGGAAAGAACCGTGTAGAGAGTCCGTTTTTCTATTTCTTTTGACACCAGGCCGATGCCGATAAAGATCGCGATAACTACGCCGAACAGAGAAACCGCCGTGAGCCCAAGATTTATAACCACCAGCTTTTCGATCTCGATCGAAATCTGGCCGACAAGAATCGCCGCTCCGGATAGCAGCAGAGCAAAAGCGATCAGGTTATAAAGCACACGGTCGCGCACCGCTTCACGGAATGTGTTGTAGGCGATATGGGCAATACTGGTTTTCATTTCGTTCTCTCATACGGTTGTCGCGGCCGTGGTTTCGGCGTGCCGCAGCTTTTCCACAAAATAGGTTTCGAGTGAAGTGCGCACCGGGGTTAGCGAAATCAGGCGTAGCCGCTCGCGCCGAAGGGCGTCGATCACCGCATCCTGCTGGTTCTCGTCGATGATGACGCGAACCGTATCCGCCGCCACATGGCACTCGGCGCCCAGCGCCTTGATCGAGGGTGGCATCTGCGTGCCTTGCCAGATCACTTCCACTTTGCCCCGAACCGTCGAGGTCAGATCCTCGATCGCTCCCAGCCCGCGCAGCTCTCCTTTGTGAATGATGGCCACGCGGTCACAAAGCGCCTCTGCATCAGAAAGAATATGCGTGGAGAAGAATACCGTCTTGCCCTCCTGTTTGAGTTGGTCCATCAAGTCGCGCACTTCGCGCCGCCCTATAGGATCGAGACCGGACATGGGTTCGTCGAAGAACACCAGCTTGGGATCATGGAGAATCGCTTGGCCGATTCCCACCCGCTGCAGCATGCCCTTGGAGAACTTGCGCAGTTGGACGCCCTGCACATCGTGCAAGCCAACTTGTTGCAGAATCTGCTCGATCCTTTGTTTGCGCTGTTTGGCGGGCACGCCGGAGAGTTGCCCGTAATACTCCAGCAACTCGTGCGCAGTCAGATAGTCATAGAAATACGGCTGCTCGGGAAGAAAACCGGTTTGCGCCTTCACTGTGGGATCGGTCCACGCTTTTCCCAGGAAACGTGCCGATCCGGCGCTCGGGAACACCAGTCCCATGAGCAATTTCAGAGTCGTGGTTTTGCCGGCGCCGTTGGGGCCAAGAAAGCCGAAAATCTCCCCTTCTTCAACTTGAAGATGGAGCGGCCGAAGAGCGGGCTTTGGGCGCTTGCGCCAGAAGCCCACTTTGTAGGTTTTTTCCAGTCCTAAAATCTCTATGGCCAGCATGGCGGGAATTGCGTTCGCCCAAGACGTTTCACGTTCTAGAGAAATTATATGCAAATGCAATTCGAACGGAAATATTGGCGCAACCTCGAGCGATTACGAAGGTAAAGGAAGTGGCTGCCTTTTTAGAGCGCTAAGGCCTAAGGAAAGGCAAGCGTTAATTATTCATCGCTGTCAATTGCTCGCAGGATGCGTAGGACGCAACCAGACTGATGTTGCCCGAGGGTTGAAGACGGATTACCAAGTCGTCCGTCGAGCAATACGCACGCGTGCCGGTCAGATCGCTAATCGGCGTGCCCGTGGCATAGAACTGGTTGTTGGTGATATTTCCCGCTGAAGCCGATCCGGTGGCGGCAAAAGCGTAACCGCTTTTGCCGCTTCCGCCCCCACTGGTTGCCAGACTGTTATCGATGAGGCAGGCGGTCGCGGTACTTGCCGTGCAAGGATCGGCGCCGCCCAAGGTCGCGAGGTTTGCCGGGAACCCGATGGTCGCCTCATAGATTCCGAAATAGCCAATTTCAGCAACGTCAATGGCGTGCATTGATCCGGCGGCCGACGAATCGTTAGCCGCCATCCGCGCCCGTATCAAATTCGGGATCGCGATCGCCGCGATGATCAAGATAATCGCAATGACGATCAAAAGCTCGATCAGTGAAAAACCCCGGTGTTTGCGCATGGAGTCGATCCCGAACCTTCCCCGCCGACCGATGTTCTGGTAGGAGAAATACATACAAAGGCTCGCACTTACCAGGCCAAACCGGCCTTTTGCTTCGATCTCCGTAGTAACCGGTTACCTTGCGCTAAGTGGATTTGACGGAGAAAAATGCAAAATTCGGACCGATTGCGCAGCTGAATTTCGTGAAATCCTGTTGATTCCACCTTTGGAGTCGGCTTCCCGCCACGTGGAAGGTTGCCGGAACGGCCCACAACCGTGGAACCCTGTGGAAAAGTGACAGGAATTGTCAGTTTCTGCGACGAATTCTGGCAGCACCAGAAGGACGGCGCAGGGGCAGAGCCCTAATTGGCTGCCACCGGTTCGAGCAACCGACCTGAGCCTTTATTCGGGTACGACTCCGGACATAGCCAGTATCTGCTCAGCCGACCGCCGTGCCTGAACTAGATCGCGGGAGATCTGCCTTGCATGTGCCTCGGCCTCATCGGCGTCGCTCGAGCGGCCCGCCCGGCGTAATGCCTGTTCCAGTACCAGATAACCTACATCGCTCGGTTCGACCTGCACGGCATGGGAAATCTGGGCTACGGCGAGCGACACATTGTCCTCACGCTCGGCGAGTAGTCCTCCGGCGAGAAGAGCAGCGCTGCTGTTTGGATCTTCGTGTAGCGCAGAGGCATAGCTGGCTTTGGCCCGGCGCAGATCGCCAGCCTGCAAGAAGGCTGACCCCAACAAGGTCAGCGCAGTGGCTCGCGAATTCGAATCCCGCGAATCATTCAGCGCCTGGCCGTATTCCTGAATCGCATCCTGTGCGTGACCGTGTTCTTGCTCATACATTCCGATCTCGATCATGTTGGAGGCGGCGTACCCACTCAGGCTCGTGGCCTTTTTGAACTCGACAATGGCTTCTTCCGTGCGGCCTCGGCCGACCAAGTCGCGCGCAAGTTCGTCGTGCGCTACGAAGTTCTGGTCGGAGGTGACGTCCAGAGCATGTCTCCATAGAGTCTGGTTATCGTGCCAGTAAGCGAGCTGATGACGACTGACCAAGCCGAGAGTCGCGAGGAGCAGAACTGACGGCACCGCCCACCAAATCGTCCCAATTTTTCGTTCCCGCATGGTGTCCGCGACTGCCCAGACCACGCATATAAACAGGCCGATGTAAGGCAAATAGGCGTAGCGGTCCGCCATCGACTGCAGTCCAACCTGAACCATGCCGATGACCGGAACCAGCGTGCCTAGGAACCAAAACCAGCCTGCCAGCAGGTAGCGACGCCGCCGCCAATGCAGAAAGAGCGCGGTCACCAAAAGCAACACCGAAGTTGAGGCCCAGATCTCCCAGGTTGGAAGCAAGGGGCCAGGGTGGGGATAGAACGCCGCCAGCCGCGATGGCCAAAACGCTTTGCCCACATAGCGAACATAG
>JASHRB010000332.1 GCA_030037575.1 Candidatus Sulfotelmatobacter sp.
GCGCCTGCCGGCATTCGCTCGGCGCATAAAGGAGGAATGAAAGTGGTTGGATTCGCCAGCACCTACAGGCCAGAAGAGCTGCGGGAAGCCGACGCAGTGGTGGGGGCATTCCGACAGTTGTCGGTGGTTGCTGAAAACGGCTGGCTACGGGTAAGCACAAACCAATCGATCGCTTAGGGCCCCGCCAGCTCTAGCGCAGCCATTCCTCCAAGCCCATTCCACGGTCTGTTTTGTCGTCGCGGTATTTCACAATCACCGGCGTGTATAAGGAAATTCCTGCTGACGCCGAACCTTTTCTTATCGCCCGCGAGCCGGGAACCACGACTGCTCCTTCCGGAACCTCGAGCGGCGCTTCCGCCGTGCCCCGGTACGCTTGATCTCTCACCAAATCGTAGAGCGGAGTGGAGCGCGTCAGAATCGTTCCAGCTCCCAATACCGCTCGGGCCCGCACCAGCGTTCCTTCATAAATTCCGCAGTTGCCGCCAACCAGCACATCGTCTTCGATAATGACCGGCGCGGCATTTGCCGGCTCCAGCACGCCGCCAATCTGTGCCGCGGCACTCAGGTGAACGCGCTTGCCGATCTGCGCGCACGAACCAACCAGCGCGTGGGAATCAATCATGGTACCTTCGTCGACATAGGCACCCACATTGATGAACATGGGCGGCATGCAAATCACGGACGGCGCGATGTAGGCGCCTACCCGCGCCGACGACCCGCCGGGAACGACACGCACGTGATCGGCCACCGTGAAGCGCCGAACGGGAAATGTGTCTTTGTCGACGAAGGTCAGCGCCTCACAACCCGTTTCGGCCAGTTCGCCCACGCGGAACCCAAGCAAAATGCCTTGCTTCACCCAGGCGTTGACGACCCAGCGGCCGGGATTCGCCGGGTCAGCGCCTTTCTCAGCTGCACGGATTTTGCCCTGCGTAAGCGCGTCGCGCAGTTCGAGAAAGATCACGCGAGCTTCGGAATTGTTGTTTATGTCCTCCTGTTTAGCAAGGCGCTCGATCGCGGGTTTCAGGGATTGCATGGAGAGAATTGTTGATTTTTGATTGCCGATTGTTGGTTGAAAAAACTGCAGTGCGCACACCGATCCGGAAAAGTCGACAGCTAAAAACTCAAAAGTCAGTAACTTCTTCTACACGCACTTGCATTCGCTCCGAATCAACACGCCCATCATGCCATGCGCAGCTTCGCGTCCCTGCGCCAAAGTGGGGTACGGCCCGTGCCAGCGCGCGTGGTTGGCGTCGTGTCCTGCTGGACGGCCTTTTCCCTGGTTGCACTGCCCGCACGACCCGCGATGCAGCACAATCTTGCGCGGCCCGGCCGCCCAATTTTCGTAAATATAGAATTCTTTGGCATCTGATGCCGGGGCGGTAGCGCTCGAAATCAATCCGGCTTCCGTCGCGATCTTCTGCAACTTCGCTCGCGTATCGCGGCGCATGGGTAACAGCGGCAAGCGGTAATTTTCCTCGATCTTGCCCATCATCGTTAGTACTGCTTTCACCGGCAGCGGGTTCGACTCGATGAAATTCGCCTGCATCAGAGGAAGATACTTGCGCTGCAAGGAGCGTGCTCCACCCCAATCGTCGTTCAGAGCAGCTCGCGTCATCGTCGCCATCTCGCGCGGGATCTCATTCGAACAGACGGAAATAATTCCTGCTCCGCCCAGCGCGATAACGGCCAGTGTGACTGCGTCATCCCCGGAAAAAACTGAAAACGACTCAGGGGTTGCAGCAATCGCTTCGGCAACCTGCGTTATGTTGCCGCTGGCTTCTTTCACGCCAACGATGTTCGGAACTTCCGCCAGCCGTGCCAGCGTTGCAGGCTCGATGTTCGCTCCCGTGCGTCCGGGCACGTTGTAAAGAATGACCGGCTTCTCGCCAACCGCTTCCGCAATCGCTTTGAAGTGCCGGTACTGGCCTTCTTGTGTAGGTTTGTTGTAGTACGGAGAAGCCGTTAGAATTGCATCGACACCCGACCGCAAAGCGACTTCTTTGGCTTTTTCAACCGCGTCATGCGTTGAGTTCGAAGTTGCTCCGGCGACAATCGGTACGCGCCCTGCAGCGACCTCAATCGTGGTATCGATTACGTGCAGCCACTCATCAGGGCTCAGAGTGGGCGTTTCGCCGGTAGTGGCGCAGGGAACGAGGAAATCGATTCCTGATTCAACTTGCCACCCAACAAGCTTGCGCAATGCCGCTTCGTCGATGGAGCCATCTGAATGAAACGGAGTGACCAACGCCGTACCACAACCGCGAACTTGCATGGTAATAAGATAGCGCGAACCGGCGCAGGTGCAAACCGCCGCTACAATTCATGCCAGATATCCTTGAACTCGTAAAAGCCCTTCCTGTCGGCAAGCCACTCCGCCGCGCGAATCGCGCCTTGGGCAAAACCGTGGCGGGACTTCGCATCGTGGCAGAGATAGATGCGATCGGCTGACGACTCGAGCAAGACCTCGTGCATGCCGACGACCTCGCCTTCGCGGAATGAAACAATCTCGATGTCTTCCTGCTTGCCACTGGACTCACGAATCACACGCCGGAGAACGAGTGCCGTTCCCGAAGGCGCGTCCCTTTTATGGGCATGATGACGCTCGAAGATTTGACCAGAGTAATCGTGCTGCAGCGCTGCTGCTGCGGTACGAACAACATCGAGAAACAGGCTCATTCCAATCGAAAAGTTCGGGCCATAGAGAAACCCCGTTCCATGTTTCTCGACGAACTCGCGAACCCGCACGGCTTCTTCGTACCATCCGGTCGTACCGACCACCATGCTCTTGCCAGCCTTCGCGCAAGCTTCGATATGACCGACCACACAGGAAGGCGCCGTGAAATCAATCACCATGTCGATGTCGCTCAGTTTGTCGGGAGCGAGTGCGGAGCACGACGAGTTCTCTGAAGAACCGACGACCTGGACAGTGTGCCGTCGGCTTCGGGCGACTTCCGCGACCAGCGATCCGATTTTTCCGCGGCCAAGAATAAGCAGATTCATCACTATTGCAACAGGAAACTGGAAGTCCCGGTGCTCCCCTTATCCCGTGTGGTTAAAAGGCGAACACCTCCGAATCCAGCTCCGCAAAAAATATGCCGTGCAGCCGCTGGATTACGTCGGGCACCTCATTTTCTTCGATCACAAACGTCAGATTAATCTCGGAAGCACCCTGCGAAATCATCCGAATTTTCTTGTCCGCCAATTTGCCGAATACGAGCGCGGCAACTCCCGGCTTGTTGCGCAGATTCTCTCCAACCAGGCACACAATGGCCTTCCGGCCCTCATACTTTACATCAGCCAGCTTGGCCAAATCAGCCGCCAGAGCGGGAATTGCGTTATTGGAATCGACGGTAAGGGAAACGCTCACCTCAGACGTGGAGACCACATCAACCGCGACCTTGTGGCGGTCGAACGCCTCAAAGATGGCGCGCAGGAAGCCATGAGCCAGCAACATTCGTGGCGCCGCCACGTCGACGATGGTGATGCGCTTCTTTACCGCAATCGCTTTGAAAATATTTTTGCCCTGGGGCGCGCGTGCGGTAATCTTCGTTCCTTCGCACGAAGGATTACGCGAATTTCGCACATAGACTGGAATATCTTTCTGAATGGCCGGCAGTACGGTTGCCGGATGCAAAACCTTGGCGCCGAAATACGCCAACTCCGCCGCTTCATCGAAACTGATGACTTTAATTCTTCTTGCATCCGGACAGATGCGCGGATCGGTCGTCAAAATTCCGTCCACATCTGTCCAAATCTCAATCCGTTCCGCGCCCAGCCCGGCGCCCACAATTGCGGCTGAATAATCCGATCCGCCGCGGCCAATCGTCGTCGTCACTCCCGCGCGGTTCGCGCCAATAAAGCCTCCCATCACCGGAACTTTTCCCGCGTCGAGCAACGGCTTTACCTTGGTTTGCAAACGCTGGTTCGTTTCGGCCTGTTGTGGCGCGGCTTGCGAGTAATTGCTGTCGGTAACCAGAATCTCGCGGGAATCGACGTGAGCGCCCGCTAAACCCTGGGCGGAAAATGCCGCCGCGATAATTTTGCTCGAGAGCATCTCGCCGAATGCGGCAACGTGATCGGTCGTGCGCGGAGTCAGTTCGCCCACCGCGGAAATTCCACGCAACAATTCGTCGAGGCCTTCGAAATCGCCGCCGAGTTCAGAATGGAAATCGGTGAACAATGCCGTGCCGAGCAATTCACTGGCAGTGTTGTAATGCCTCTCCTGTAGCGAGCGGCAAAGTTTGAGAGCGGTTTTTCTTTCACCAGCCCCGGCGGCGCGCGCCATGGTCAGCAGCGTGTCGGTGACCTTGGCCATGGCGCTAACGACGACCACCGGCTTGTGCTCGAGCCGGTTTTTGACGATTGCCGCGACACGCTCGATGGCGCGGGCATCTTCGACTGAAGTGCCGCCGAATTTCATTACGATCATCGGCGTGGGTTCCTGGGAGATTGGCGCGAATATGCCTCGGACTTCATTTCGGGCCATCCGCGCCGAGGTAGCCTTTGGCTTTCAGCAATTCGGCGTTGAGCAGGGCCGCGCCGGCTGCTCCGCGAATGGTGTTGTGCGAGAGCACAGTGAATTTCCAATCGAGCACACCGCATGGCCGCAACCGGCCCACAACCGCGCTCATTCCCGCCCCCATATCGACGTCGAACCGCGGCTGCGGGCGATCATATGCTTCGAGATACACAACCGGCCGTTCGGGCGCGCTCGGCAATTTTAGTTTTTGCGGCTCGCTGCGATATTCATTCCAAGCGGCGATAATCTCTTCCCGTTTAGCTTTCGTCTTCAACCGTACCGAGACCGATTCCGTGTGCCCGTCTTCCACGGCAACGCGGTTGCACTGCGCGCTCATGGCAAAGCTTGCCGGAATCACCTTTGTCGCATTCAATTGTCCCAGTAGCTTGAGTGTCTCCTCTTCCATTTTTTCTTCTTCGTTGCGAATGTAGGGAATCACATTGCCCAAAATATCGAGCGAAGCCACGCCCGGATAACCCGCTCCACTCACCGCCTGCATCGTCACGGCCATCACGGTTTCCAGAACAAAGCGAGGCTGCAACGGCGACAACGCCATGACCAATCCGATCGCGGAGCAATTGGGGTTGGTGACAACATATCCGCCGGATTCTTTTCGCCACGCCTGTGCGTCGATGAGTTTGATGTGATCCGAATTGACTTCAGGAATAACCAGCGGAACATCCGACTTCATGCGCAGAGCACTGGAATTGGAAATCACGGCGCAACCGGCTTCTGCAAATCGCGGTTCGAGTTCTGCGGCAATGGATGCATCGAGCGCGGCAAAAATGATCTTTGGCGCACCATCTGGCAGCGCAGGCGACACTTTCATCGCAGCTACATTGGCTGGAATTGCGCTCTTCAGGCGCCAGCGCACGGCTTCGGCATAGCTCTTGCCTTCCGATCGGTCAGACGCGGCCAGCCAGGCCACTTCGAACCAGGGATGGTTCTCGAGCATCTGAATGAACCGCTGCCCGACTACACCGGTAGCTCCGAGAATGCCGATGGGTGCCTTCTTACTCATAGGGGTATTTGGATTTTACAACAGGCGTGATCGGGTCCAGAGCGGTAGAGTCCGGGAAGAGGGAGCTGCCGAACCTACTTCGGCCTCACCCGATGGGGATCGAGCACGTACTCATTCAGCGGTCCGAACTTTCGTTTCTCCGCATACAGTCGCCAGCGCCGAAACACGATCCGCACGCTCGCCATCACCGGAATCGAAAGGAAAATGCCAAGGATGCCGGCAATTTCCCCTCCGGCCATCACGCCGAAGATTGCCGCCAGGGGATGCAACTCTACGCTATGCCCCATGATGCGCGGCGAATTCACGTAGTCCTGAACGATGCGCCACAGGCCAAGGAAAACAATGAGCGCAATCCAGTGAGGAAAACTCATTAACAGCCCCACTACCAGAATCACCAGCCCTGCTACCAGCGGCCCGATCACAGGAATGAACTCCAGCAGGCCGCCCAGCGTCCCGAGCACGAGCGCGTAGGGCATTCGCACGATGCCCAGGAAGGCGGAATAGAAGGCGAAAGTCAGCGCGGCCAGAATCAGCTGTGCGCGAATGAAGTGAGCTAGCATCTGGTTTAAATCGTTGAGCACCCCTTCCAACAGTTCGCGCTGCGGCCGGGACTGGACTAGACCAAGTACGAGTTCGCTCATGGCCCGGCCGTCATTCAGGAAGAAGATTGAGAGCAACGGCACCACAGCCAGCAACCACGCATTCTTCGCAACATCTGCCACGCGCAGGCCAATATTGCCGGCCAGCCTTGTGATTTGACGGCTGTGGCTGACCAGATAGTTGCGCAGCAAATCCACGATGCGTGCGTTCCAGCCGTGCTCGCGCCCAAGGCTTTCGGCAATCTGCCCGGAACTCAACTGAGTGATCGCCGGCAGCGATTGCACCAGGCGGCCGCCTTCGCGGCCAACACGAGGGCCCATGGAGACGAAAAGAAGAATCAGAAGACCTAACAACAGCAGGTAAATCACGGCAATGGCGCGCGCTCGCCCGCGAAGAAGCTTCTCGAGATACGAGACCATCGGGCTGACGAGGTAAGCAAACAGAATGGCAAACAAAAATGCAATCAGCGTTTCGCGCGCGACATAAAGAAAACCAAGTCCCAGCGCAAACAGCAACGCCGTGATCAACACCCGAGCGGTACGACCGTCCGTGACCGGCATCGTTGGTTCCTAGCCCCGAACTAAGTGTCTCGCATTTGCCCCTTTGGTGCTAGTCCCGCAATACTTCGGTTTCGGCGTCTGGAATGAGCACGCGAATGAGCTTGAAATGATCTTTCTCGTCGACCCACAAAGCCCACGAAAACTCCTCGCCACTCAGATTCAAACGCAACAGCTCGCGTTCGGCGCCGCGGATCATGACTTTCTCCCGGCCTGCCAATTGCATTCGCACACGCAGCGAGGTCCGGTCTTGCGGTGCCAGCGCGCCGAATTCCACCGGCCCCTCCTGGCATTGCAAGCTACCACCTTCGGTCTTACAGTTGGTGGCAAGATAGCGCCAGGCCAACACTTCCCGATGGATGAAGAAGTTGTTGTCCAGAATCACCGACGTGCTGGGCATAAGAAATGGTTGCTCGGCGGCTTTGGCGGCGGGCAGCGGAATGATCTTCTCGAGCAGAAATTCGTTGTTCGGCACCAGGAACAGGGATCCCGCGCCGTCAGTCCAGTCATAACGAATCAATTCACCGGAACTCATCATTCGCAGTTCCGAGCTTTGCCTTACCTGGGTCGAGCCCGCAGCCTCCTGCAGGCGCGATTTCACCACGCTGATGCCATCTTCCTCGTGAATGCTGAATGTTTCGGTAAGAACCCGGTGCCCCTTGACATAAACCCCGAACGAGCCAGAATCGACCGCTTGCTTCGACTCAGGCTTCGACTTATCCTTTTTCTCGCCGGCAGACAGTGCCGTCGGACACGCCAAGAGCAAAACCAGTCCGAATATTGTTGTCGACGTCAAATTCAATTCTCATCTCCTCGCTTTCGACTTCTGGCCTGCATTCTAAAATGGTGACCTAGGGCATTGGCCAATTCGACCGCAACCTGGTCAACGGTCTTGCCCGCTGTTTCCTGGCGCGACGACGCTTTCAGATAATGCGGTCTTCGGTCATCATAGAGCTCACGAAAACTCACAACGCTGCGCAGCAGCGGACGTTCGATCCCGTCTTTCCTGGCTTGAGAGCGGCAACGCAGCCACAATTCTTCGGCGGGCGCATCGAGAAAGATCGTGGGAACACCTGAAGCCGCGATTAATTCAGAGTTGTCCGGTTGCACAAACGCGCCGCCGCCCACTGCCACGACTTTTTTGGGTCTTTTCTGCAACTCCCGCAACAGTTCTTCGAGTGCACTGGTTTCCGCCCGGCGAAAAACCGCTTCTCCGGAATCACGGAAAATCTCATGAACCTTTCGCCGCTCGCGGCGCTCAATGCGCTCGTCGAGATCCTCAAATGTCCAGCGAAGTTGCGCCGCTAACGCCTTGCCAACGCTGCTCTTGCCGGCGCCCATGAACCCAACCAGGAAGACGGCCGCAGTTTCCCGCTGGGCGTGCTTGCCCGCAGGTGAGCCGTCAGCGAGGTTTTGCCCGAGTCCCCCGCTTCGTTTCGCAGAGATTCGCTTGCGTCGGACCGATTTTCTATTCGCTTTGGTTATTGTTGTTTTTCGGAGCGTTTTCTGAGGTGAATTTTACCACTGAACGTCCGGAGAACCACGGTGGAGGAAA
>JASHRB010000333.1 GCA_030037575.1 Candidatus Sulfotelmatobacter sp.
CCTTCGACCGGACGGCGCCACTCAGAACATTACCGTTGACGAGAGCACGTCCTTCCGCAAGGACCAGGAGAGCGTCACTCTCGCGGATCTGAAGGTGGGAGATCATGTGTTTGGACGGGGCGAAATGAAGAAAGACGTATTTGTCCCGACGGAACTGAACATTGGCGAGCCGCCTTCTATGGGCCGACCACCTGAAGAAGGGCCAGAACCCCAATAGATCCTTGGCTCCCTTAGTTAGAGCCTTGGTTGCACGACCAATTGAGAAAGGCAGAGCAAAGAATTCGAGCATGGGGGTGCATTCTGCGGAATGTGAGCGGCGGGATACCATTGCGATTTTCTTGTTTCGCGCGGCCATTCTGCTGTTGTTCTTGTGCTGTGGTCGCCTTCTGGGCCAGAGCCTGCCTTCCAATGAACAACCTGCCGTCATTCACGGCTCGGTGGAATCGGGGGGAGCTGGGCTTCCCGGCGTTACCATAACCGTCTCCCACACGTTGACCGGGCAGAAAACCAATACATCCAGCGATGTCAACGGAAAATACAGGGTCAGTGTGCCCACCAATGGCCGCTATGTCGTGCGCGCCCAAATGTCCGCCTTTGCGCCGTTGACTCGTGAGGTCGTAATCAACGACCGCTCGCGTATAGTCGAGGCTGACTTCGAATTGGTCTTGCTTTCACGATCGCAAGCACCTGAGAACAAAAAGGAGAGGCAAAACCAACTCCCGGCAGGGGCAACGCAGCAAGGCTTTCAGAGTTTGTCCGTGCTGCCAGGCGGCGCTACGTTTGGCGAATCGAACGGCGCCAGCGGAGGACTCGAGTCGGTCAATTCTGATCTGTTCGCCCCTGGAATGTCTAGCACAAATGCTACTGAGTCGGTATCTATTTCTGCCACCGCTTCAACACCCTTCGCCAACATGAGCAGTGAGGAGATGCAGCAGCGCTTTGAAGAGTTCCGGCAACAAAATGACGGACCGGGCGGAAATATGGCAGGGCCAGGGAACGGGCCAGCAGGCGGTCCGGGAGCCAGTCCTGGAACTGGGGTCCCGGGTGGCGGATTGGCAGGACCCGGCGCTGCTCCCCCGCCCTTTATGCTATTTGGCGGCGGGGGTGGGCACCTCAACCTGAACCGTCCACACGGTTCTTTCTTCTATACCGCTGGCAGCGACACCCTCAACGCCGCACCGTACTCGCTCACCGGCCAGCCTTCCACCAAGCCAGGCTACTTGCAAAACCAGTTTGGGGTAAACTTTGGCGGCGCCTTAAGAATTCCGAAGATTTACAGCAGCAACAAGACTTTCTTCTTCTTCAACTACACCGGCGCCAGAAACACCAATCCGTTTGACGCTTACTCTACCGTACCGACCGTTGCGGAACGCAGTGGCGATTTCTCCCATTCGGCTTACCAGGGAAGTTCAGTTCAGATTTTCAATCCCTACACGGGAGCGGCCATTGCCGGCAACAATCTGGCGGACTCCGGGCTAGCAATAAGCCCCATCGCACAAGGTCTATTGCCATATATTCCTCTGCCCAATCTGGCAGGAGCGCCGTCCGACACTCAGAATTTTCATTACGTAACCACGGCTAACCAGGACAGCGATGATTTGAATATCCGGGTGAACCGTTCCCTTGGAACCACCCCATTCCCGCCCGGCCCGCCTGGCCCTCCCGGGTCCGCGGGCTTTCGAGGCCCCCATAACGACTTGCTTTTCGGCTTCCACTATCATTCATCCAATACCGGGCTGACCAACTCCTTTCCCAGCGTAGGCGGCGCGACAACCGTGCGCAGCTTCGATGTGCCCCTGGGCTATGTCCATAGCTTCGGTAAAATTACCAACCTCGCTCATGCGGAGTTCAACCGTAGCCGGACCTCAACGCGCAATCTTTACGCGTTTTCACAAAATGTCGCCGGGGACCTCGGGATCGGCGGCGTTTCCGAGAACCCTTTCGATTGGGGGCTTCCCAATCTCTCATTTACCGATTTCGGAAGCTTGACGGACACCAATCCGCAACTCGTGCGCAACCAGACTTGGACGTTTTCGGACAATATGATTTGGCATAGCGGCCAACATACGTTGCGCTGGGGAGGAGATTTTCGGCGCATCCAGCTCAATACCGAGGCCAGCAACGACGCGCGCGGAACATTCGTATTCACCGGGTTGAATACGGCGCAAGTCGTGAATGGAGTTCAGGTCGCAAACACAGGATTTGATTTGGCCGACTTTCTCCTTGGATTGCCCGAGCAGACACGAGTGCAAACCACCGAGCCGGGCGCAAATAATTACCATTTTCGTGGAAATTTCTGGGATGTGTATGTACAGGAAGATTGGCGAATACGCGGCAACCTGACGTTAAACTTTGGTGTCCGGTATGAATACGTTTCCCCCTTCAGCGAGCTGAATAATCGCATTGCAAATCTCGACATATCACCGGCGTTTCTCGAAAATGCCGGCGTGAATTCCGCGAACTCGGTACAGCTGGTGCTGCCGGGCGCCACCAGTTCTTACCATGGTGTGTATCCAGCCCCGTTGATGCACCCGGATCGCAGCAACTTTGCTCCGCGTGTGGGAATGGCATGGAAACCATGGCGAAAAACCGTGGTTCGCGCGGGCTATGGTATCAACTACAGTACGACCGCCTACCAGAGTATTGCGCAACAGCTTGCCTTCCAGCCTCCCTTTGCCACCACCGCCACCGACGTGGAAATCGGCCCCGGAAGTCTGACTCTGGCCAATGGTTTCCCCGCGTCGGCCTCTCCCGTTTGTCAAACCAGCGGCGAAACTGACTGCCAACTAACCAACAACTACGCCGCGAATCCTGACTATCGACTGGGGTACGTGCAGATCTGGAATTTGAACATCCAGCGGGAGATCAAGCCCACCCTGCTAATCAATGTCGACTACACGGGAACCAAGGGGACGCAGCTTGATATTCTGGAGGCGCCGAATCGTGATGAGTCTGGAATTCGTCTGGCCACGGCGGATGCCTTCAATTGGGAATCCTCGGGCGCGGATTCGCACGCCAGCGCCGGTTCGCTTCGGGTTCGAAAGCGTCTCCATGCGGGTTTTTCTATGGGCGGCACCTACACCTTCTCCAAATCGATTGATGATGCTGCCAGCATAGGCGGGACGGCCACGACGGTCGCCCAGAATCCGTTTAATCTGGCGGCGGAACGCGCCTTGTCCTCATTCAACCAGAAGCACAACTTCACCGGCGACTATCTGCTAGAGCTTCCCTTCGGTCAGGATAAGCGGTGGCTCGCCGATGCCAGTCGGTGGCGAGCTTTGTTCGGTGACTGGCAATTGAGTGGAGATTGGACGATCGCTTCCGGGCTGCCATTTACTCCCACGGTCTTGGGAGCCGACGTGGAGAGCGGAACGATCGGCACGGTCAGAGCCAATGTGGTGCCGGGTGCCTCCGTCGCTCTTTCTGAACCAACGATCCACCGCTGGTTCAATACCGCGGCATTCCAGGCGCCGGCCGCGCTGGCGGATTGTAACTACCCGGCCGTGAACCCGCTGCATCTTCCCTGTGTTTACGGAGATGCGCGGCGAAACAGCATTATCGGGCCGGGAACCCTGAGCTTTGACTTGGCGGTCACTCGGATTCTCCCCATGAGGGAAGGACGGGTGCTGGAATT
>JASHRB010000334.1 GCA_030037575.1 Candidatus Sulfotelmatobacter sp.
CAACGAAATGTAATGGGTGGCCCACCAGTCGACGGCCGCGATCACCGTGATAAGAAGACCAGCAATGACCAGCATTCGCGTGCGATGGGCCGGCGCATAGATGGAGAGAGGATCGTTCATGACCTTGGCTAAATCTTGCTCCACTCCCGGCATCGCGGGAAACTGATTTTTTCACCACTGGCTAAAAGATAGCCTGCAGCTGCAAAAGATACGCACGCGATCTGAAAGATACGGTGTGCATTCCCGCGCGACGACTTACACTCAAGCCAAACCATTGAACTACTGAAAGCCCGCCGAAGAGGCGCCGGAAGAGATCGCGCAGCATGAAGGATTCAGACATGGCTACCGGTACGTGCTCTTGCGCCGGCATGTGGCGGCCGGCTCTTTGCCGGAGGACACGCACAAATGTGCGGACACCTCTGGCCGCAGAGTTCTGGGTCACCGAAACCGTCCACTTCGTCACCGGAGCATTTCGCTGAACTATGAAGCCTGGAATCGGTACGTTTTGATAGCGATAGGCCTGTTCGCCCTGCTTCTGTATATCGGTTTGCTCTACGCCGGTTTGGTTGAGTTCATGTCGGGTATATCAAAAAGCGGGAAGGGCAAGAAACGTTCCCAGAATCGGGTCATGACTGGTAGATTACGCAACCCCAGAAGTTCGAGACATTAAGAACTGTGAAGAGTGCAAAGATGAAAGATTTCGAACAGGCCAACCAGAGAACTCTGGCTGCAGCTGCGACGGCCGCGATGATGGTGATCGCCACAGCTTCCTTCCTATCTGGGTGTGGCCACTCGGCCAGCGCGAACACGCCGCCGGAGAGCGGTTCGGCAACCAAGCCGCCGCAGTCCGATCCCACGGTGGACTTATCGCCGAGCCAACTGAACGCAATCAAGATCGAACCCGTGGGAAGCTACGCGTTTCCCCTTGAGAAGGAAGCGGTGGGCAACATTGACTATGACGAAGACCTGTCGGTGCAGGTCTTTCCGGCCTACCAAGGCACCATCATCAAAACCTTGGTGGAGCTTGGGGCTGAGGTTCAGAAGGACCAGCCCCTGTACACGATCAAGAGCCCCGATCTCATTCAGGCGGAATCCAACCTGATCGGCGCCGCAGCCACCTACGAACTGACCACCAAAGAGCTGGCACGCGCCAAGGATCTTTACACGACCAGCGTCGGAGTTCCCCAGCGGGAGTTGGAGCAGGCCATTTCCGATCAACAAACTGCCGAAGGTGCCCTCAAAGCCGCACGGGATGCGGTCCTCGTTTTTGGCAAGACGGATGCAGAAATCGATCAGATGATCGCCTCTCGCAAAATCGATCCAGCGCTGGTCGTACGCAGCCCAATTCGCGGGAAGGTCACTTACAAGAACGCACAGCCGGGATTTTTCGTGCAGCCGGGGAATCTTCCGGCTCCCTACTCTGTCGCTGATGTGGCCCTGAAATGGATGCTGGCGAACGTGCCCGAAAGCGAGAGCGGATTTTTTCATCTCGGGCAGCCAGTGGCGGTCAGGACATTGGCTTACGACGGCCGCATATTCAAAGGCAAGGTCTCGAAGATCTACGAGTCGGTTGATCCCAACACGCACCGGGTCACCATCCGTTCTGACATCACGGATCCCGGGAATGACTTGCGTCCTGGCATGCTGGCCAATTTCGTGATCCGCGTCGACGCGCCGGTCGAGGCCACGGCTATACCGGCCAATGGGGTGGTGCGCGAACCCGACGGCACCATGGGCGCCTGGGTGACAACCGATCGGCAACGATTTACAGAACGAATCATCAAGGTGGGCCTGCGAAAAGATAACCGCGTTCAGATTCTGGAAGGCTTACAGCAAGGAGAGCTCGTGGTGAGTGATGGAGCCGTCTTCCTGAGCAATATGTTGCAAGCAGCCCCGAGCGATTAGATCTGATGCCGCTTTCCGTTCACTCAAGAAGCCGATAAAAAAATGTTTAAATCTCTCATCTGGTTTTGCCTGAGCCGGCGTCCGATTGTGCTCATGGGGTTGCTGCTGTTTGCCGGCGCTGGATTGGTCGCTTTCCAGCTGCTCAACATCGAGGCCTACCCCAATCCCACGCCCGTCATCCTCGAAATTACGGCACAAGCGCCGGGCCTCTCCGCCGAAGAGATGGAGCGCTACTACACCCGCCCCATGGAAATCGGACTTTACACGACGCCGGGGATCGAGGTGATCCGCTCAACCTCTTTCTACGGGCTGTCGTTCGTACGGGTCAGCTTCAAATACGGCGTGGATTATTACTTTGCCTACAGCCAGGCCGCGATCGCCCTGCAGCAAAACGTCAACCTGCCGGGCGGAGTGTCGCCGAATATCCAGGCGAACAGCTCGACCGGAGAAATCTATCGCTATCAAGTCGTCGGTCCGCCGCATTTTGGAATTACCAATCTGCGCACCGTTCAGGATTGGATCGTCGCCCGGCGTCTGCTGACCATTCCCGGCATTGCCGCCATCAACAGTTGGGGAGGTCCCACCAAAACATTCGAGGTGCAGGTGGATCCGCACAAACTGGAAGCCTACAGCGTCACGGTTCCTCAAATTCTAACCGCGCTGGGCAACGCAAATATCAACGTCGGCGGTCGCGAGATCACGGTTGGCCAGCAGTCGATCAACATTCGCGGAGTCGGCCTGATCGATGACGGCGGCAACGATGACTTAAGGGAAGGTTACAAGGTTGAGGACATCGAGAATGTCGTTCTGAGCCAGGAGAACGGCGTTCCGGTGCTGGTAAAGGATGTGGGAAAGGTTTCGGTTGGATACAGACCGAGGCTGGGCATTCTCGGACGCGACACGCACGACGATGTTGTCGGGGCAATCGTGGTGCAGAGGCGCACCGAAAAAACCGCCGAGATGATTCCCAAGGTCGAGGCAGCCATCCGAACCTTGAATCGCGACGGAAGTCTCCCGCCGGGGGTAAAAGTTGTTCCGTTCTATGACCGCTCCTCGTTGATCGCGTTGACCACACACACGGTTCTGCACAACCTGATTTTCGGGTGTCTGCTCGTCTTTCTCATTCAGTGGATTTTTCTCGGGGATCTGCGCAGCGCGGTGATCGTCGGGATCAACATCCCATTCGCCTTATTCTTCGCCACCATCCTTCTGGTGATCGCGGGGGAAAGCGCGAATCTGCTCTCGGTGGGCGCGGTTGACTTTGGGATCATCATCGATTCGGTTGTGATCCTGGTCGAGAACATCTTTAAAAACTTTCAGAGAACGCCGCCAGAGCGGCAGGGTTTACTCGAGCGTTTGTCCGATGGTTTCTGGGGGTCCGACCCAACCAAGACTCCCGACCCGACCACGCAAGTGCATGGTTGGACCGATCGCTTGCGCATGATTCTGATCAGCGGAGTGCAGGTGGACAAGGCAGTTTTATTCTCCACGCTGATCACCGTGGCCGGCTTTGTACCCTTGTTCACAATGCAGGGAGTCGAGGGGCAGATTTTTGCCCCTATGGCGCGGACCTACGGCTATGCCTTAGCCGGCGCCCTGATTGCGACCTTCACCATTACGCCCGTGATCGCCTCGTTGCTGCTGCCGGAGCAGGTGAAGGAAGCCGAAACCTTGGTTGTCCGTGCGCTCCACCGGGCTTACAACCCGGCGTTAGGCTTCGCCTTGACGCATCGAGCGCTCGTCGTCGGAATCGAATTGGCCATCTCGCTTGGAACCTTTTTCCTGATCGCGCCGCGGCTGGGCAGTGAGTTTTTGCCCCACCTGGAAGAAGGCAACTTCTGGATTCGTGCCTCCATGCCAACCACGCTGTCGCTTGAAGACGGGGAAGCGGCCTCGCGAAAGATGCGCGAGATTCTTCTGCGGCATGCAGAAGTCATCACGGTGGTTTCGCAGCACGGACGCCCGGATGACGGGAGCGACGCCTCGCCATTTTCTAACGTCGAATTGTTCGCGCCGTTGAAGCCTTTCGACAAATGGCCCCGAGGCTTGACCAAAGAGAAATTAACCAACCAGATTCAAACTGAATTCACCAACGAACTGCCGGGAGTTGTGTTCAATTTTTCGCAATACATCGAGGACAACATCGAAGAGGGGATCTCCGGCGTCAAAGGAGTGAATTCAGTTAAGATCGTTGGTCCCAATCTTGAAGTTCTAACCAATCTGGCCAATCAGGTGCGCGACCAGATGAGCCAGGTGCGAGGCGTGACCGACCTGGGCATCTTCCCGGTTCTCGGCCAGCCCAACCTCAACATCAAAGTCGATCGCGAGAAGGCTGCCCGTTATGGTCTCAACTCGGGCGACGTGAATACGGTCATTCAAGCAGCCATGGGCGGGGCGGTCGCGAGTGAGGTTTTGGAAGGCGACCGGCAATTCGACCTGGTGGTTCGGTACACGCCGGATTACCGTGACAGCCTCGACAAAATTGGCAACATCAAAGTGGCCTACACCACGGCCAGCGGCGCGAACGCCTACATTCCCCTGAGCGAACTGGCCACGATTACGCTCGATACCGGGGCGTCGTGGGTTTATCACGAGAGCGTGCAGCGCTTCATCCCGGTGAAGTTCAGTGTCCGTGGCCGCGATCTCGGCGGGACGGTGGAAGAGGCGCAAGCGCGCATCGCCAAGAATGTGCAACTTCCTTCCGGCTACCACCTGCTGTGGGCGGGCGAGTTCGGCGACCTTCAGGAAGCCAAGAAGCGACTGGAGATCATTGTGCCGATCAGCTTCGTACTGATTGCCGGCCTGCTCTATAGCCTATTCAACAATTTCAAAGATTGCGTGCTGGCACTCGCCGGCATTCCAGATGCGATCGTCGGCGGAATTCTCGCGCTCTACGTCTCCGGCCTCCACTTCAGCATCTCCGCCGCCATCGGCTTCGTTTCGCTGTTTGGCGTTTCTGTGATGGATGGCATCTTGATGATCACTTTCTACAACCAGGAACTCCATCACGGCTTCAAGCCCGTGGACGCAATGTACCGCGCCGCCTCGACTCGTATGCGTCCGCTGCTCATGACGGCGCTTTCGGCTTGCATTGGTCTGTTTCCCGCCGCGATCTCCACCGGCATCGGCAGCCAGGTGCAACGTCCGCTGGCCACGGTGATCGTGGGCGGCATGTTGCTCGGCCCGGTCATGCTCCTGCTCGCAGTACCCGCGCTGCGGCTCATTTTTCTGGGCGGGGAACACCACCTGAGCCTGCATCTGCATCACCCGCCCGCGGGCGAGTCAAAAGCAGAGGAATCCAAATGAGGAAGGCACGGGTTTTGGGGCCGATGATTTTGTGGGCCGTCCTGGTCCATGGCGCAAGTTTCACGAGCCGGTCGGATCAGTCAGCGGTACAAACATCCTCACCGAGCGACAAAAGGTCGGCGACCAACAGTTCGCCAGACGGCAGCAAAGACACGCAGGCTGGTGGCCAAAAGGATCAGACCGGCAAATACGGGGAAGAACACCAGGCGAGTTTCGCCGCTGTAAAAAAAGGCACACCCAAATTCCACCCCGCCGCCAGCCACGCGAAACCAGCTGCCAGCCGTCAGCAACGTGCAGATAAGACGCCCACCGCCAACAATCTTGGGACGAAAACGCCCCGAACTGCTCTGGATGCTCATCCAACTGGCTCCGCTATGCCCGCTCAGCTTCGAAACAAACCTCTCCCCCATCCCAACCGGACCGTTCCCCCGTCCACCATGGCTTTAAACGGACAGCGGTTTAGCAATTCCCGCTATTCCGGCGCGCACATGGCAAGCAGCGGAGGCGCGGCAAACTCTCGGCGGGGCACAGCAGCGATTAACGGAAGTGACATGAAGCGAAAACCTTGAATTGGGGTTATGACTCTTATTCGCAAAACACGCGTCATTCATATGGTTGCGAGTCTCATCGTCATCTTGGCGTTGCTGATTACCGCAGGTTGTGCAGTCGGTCCGAACTTCAAAAGGCCAACTGCGCCGAATGTTCCCGGT
>JASHRB010000335.1 GCA_030037575.1 Candidatus Sulfotelmatobacter sp.
CGCGACTTGGATAATGCCCGGCGGCAACCCCAACCGATCGCAAATGCCGTGCGGGGTGGTGTCCTAATGGCGCGCACGATCAGGACACCACCCGTGCTGGTCCGTCATTGTCCGGACGGTTCCGCCCGCAGCGATCGCTGCGACGCGGACTCGGGAGGGAACTTGGTGCCCGGTGGCTGAAACTTATGGACGCGACCGAAGATGCGCACGCCCGACTCAGCCTTCCGATCCGCGATATAGCGACGGGTTCGAGCGGGGGGATTGGCGAAGTAGAAAGCCCGGCATGCGCCGAATTTTCAAGAAGAAGTCCACGTAGGTGTGAGCTCGAGGTTTTTACTGAGCGTGCTGCAGGGCGATCGAAACCAGATTGTGCACCCAGCGCGCGGGGCGCTTATCTCCTGGAACAATCAGCTGAAACGGGCCATTCTTGCCCAGTGGTCGGCCGTCGCGAGCGTCGGCCACGATGATTTGATTTGCATGAAAGTCGGGATCGACTTCGGCGAGCGAAAGAACCACGGTGTATCCGTCGGAGCCGGTGGCGGTCACGTAGGTGGTCATCGCCTTGCCGCGCAGGGCATTTCCCATGGGCGCATGGATCTTGGCTAACAAAGTCGGAAGCGGGACACCAGAGTAAGTTTCCTGGGCGTTGGTGTGGGCATTGTGAACCGTGATGGTGATGTGCGGCAAGGCATGAAAGTCGGCGGGCGCAAGTCCCAGCGAAGTACGGCCTTGATCCCCACTGAGCAGCAGCGCATCCGACGGGTAAGCGACCCTTGCATCGAGAGCGGTGCCGCGCAGAACTACGGAAACGATTCTGCCTGCAGCCGATTCCCCATCCGCTGCGCCGATTCCGATGGGTTCGGATGCCGGCTTAAATCCGGCCGCGGTAACCGATAGGTTGTAGACGGCGGGTTTCAGCCTTACAGAAACCCATCCCTGACTACAGGTTTCCAGGTTTGCGGAAGCGTCTTGCGGGGAAGGATCGACCCGAATTTGGGCGTGGGCGATGACGGCTCCCAGCGGATCGCTCACCCGAATGGTGACCGGAATGCTAAACGTCTGCTGCGCGGCGAGAATGCCGGAGAACGCCAGGCTGCAGAGCAGAACGATTTTCTTTCGCCCAGGCATGTTTAAGGAGAAGAATAGCGTAAATTGGCCATGTCCGCGTGGTAGCATTTCTGGCAGTTGCTGCTCTTCCGGGACCAGCGCATGGGCCGCATACGTTCCATCTTTTTCTTGTCTCTCTCCCCGACGCTTGCCGGCCTGGTTTTCGTTGCATCCGCCGGCGCCGCGGAACAGAATCCCTGGCTGGAGATTCATTCGACGCACTACACGGTAATCACCGATGCGGGCCAGAAAAAGGGCGCCGAAATCGCCCTGCGCTTCGAGCAGATGCGGGCCGTTTTCGGCTCTCTCTTGATGAAGGACCGGGTGAGCGAGCCGCTGCCGCTGACGATTCTGGCATTCAAGAATGACAAGTCTTATTACCAAACCGCTCCACTGCAGCAGGGGCAGCCGATGGGCGTTCCCGGATTTTTTCTTGCCGGCGAAGACCAGAATTTCATCGTCCTGAATGGCTTCGAGGAAGAATCCTGGCGCGCGGTCGCGCACGACTTCGCAGAAATGCTGCTCGCTTACAACTATCCTCCGGTGCAGGGATGGTTCGATGAGGGGACGGCTGAATATTTCAGCTCGATCCGGCTGGACGACCGAAAATATGAGATCGGCGGCGACCCGGAACTGCAATCCTCTTTCCATGAGGATTTGCTGGGGAACCAAACCCCCAGCCGCACTCCGCAGAAATCGTTTACGGAGCTTTTGAGCGGCCAGGTCTGGCTGGCTTTGCCCGATCTGCTGACCATGAAGCATGAGCCTGCGACCAATAACCAGGGGATGCGGAATACGCTGTTCTATGCGCAGTCGTGGATGACCATGCATTATCTGCTGCACGAAAAAAAGCTGCCTGCAACCGGCACCTATTTTGATCTGGTCGAAAACCAGCATGTGCCGGTGGAGGAGGCGATTCCGAGAGCCTACGGCATGTCGGCGGCTGAGTTCGATAGAGCGGTGAAAGATTATTTTCACTCGCTGACTTCGCTGTTTACGACGCTGGACGCCTCAAAGCGGCCCGGCGAGCAGAGTACGGCGCCGGAACCTTACGAGTTTCCCGAGTTGGTCGGTCCGGCCGACAGCGCGATTACCAGCAAAACTTTCCCGGAGGCGGACGCGCAGGCGATCGGGGCGGAGATAAAGAGCCGCATTCCCGACCGCCGCGCGGCGGGGTTGGAGGAGCTGAACACGTTGGCGACAACCGCGGTTCCAGTGCCTCCCAGACCGTTCACAAATAGGCAGGTTAAACAGGTTAAAAAAGACAACGCCGACGATGCTCCGCTGCTCACGGCGATCGGCAACGAGATCGCCCACCGGGCGCTGGCGTGGAACCACATCGAGAGCGGCGAGTTCGACGCGGCGCTGGAAGAATTGGGCGACGCAGCCGCCCTCGATCGGCAGGATCTATGGATCCGTTACTACCTCTCCGTGTTGAAGTACAGAATGGCGCAGGCGAAAAAGACCGATATTCAGGGACTGCCGAACATGCTGCAGGATCTTCGAGCCGTGGTTGAGTGGTACCCGGAATTTGCCGACGCCTACGATCTGACCGCGGTGGCGCGCATGGAGGGCGGTGGGCCAGCCGCGGCCATGCAAGCCGAGCGGACCGCCATTCGGCTAAGCCCACGCAACCAGCAGTATCTCCTTCATATGGCGGAGATTTACGAGTCGGACAAAAAGTGGGATGCCGCAAGAGCGCTGCTCGAGCGGTTGCAGAGCAGTAGCAATGCGCAGATCGCAGCCGCATCTCGCGATCGTTTGGGAGAACTCCTGGCCCAGCAGAGATACGGGGTTTCGGGGGCGACGATCGCTTCCGACCGGAAGTTATCGCCACAGAGTTCCCCGTTTGACGTTCTGGATCAGGATGCCGCGAAGCGGGCGGCAGCGCAGGCCCAAACAGCGGCCGACCTGCGGCCGGAAAAATTTTTGGAAGGCCGGTTAGTGAGCGTAGACTACTCGCAGGCCCCCACAGCGATTCTCATCGTAAGTTCGGGCGCGACCACCTTGAAACTGCGCACGGCCGATTATAAGTCGCTCCTGCTGATTGGTGCCGACAGTTTCTCATGCGAATGGAATAATCGCTCCGTCTCCGTGAATTACAAGCCCGGCGGTTTGGCGGATGGAGACCTGGTGTCGGTGGAAATGCACTAGAAATGGAGAACCGAAGGAGAAAGAGAAGCCCTCGCATCTTCTCTGTTCTGGCTGGGCATTTTCTAGTTGGGAACCCTCCCGCCGGGACGGGAGGGCTCTGGACGCGGAACCGGCGGGCTAGGCAC
>JASHRB010000336.1 GCA_030037575.1 Candidatus Sulfotelmatobacter sp.
GCCGAGCGAGACCGCCGTCTTTACCGTCGCCGAGGCCTGGTATCGCCACCACAAGCACCCCGTGGCGGAGTCGAGCGCGTAGACGTTGCCATCCTCGCTGCCCACGAACAGCCGGCCTGCATAGGCCGTCGGCTGGCCAAACGTTGCATCGACCCCGGGAAAGCCGAAAGCCCACTTCAGCTTCAGATTCTTGACCCGTTCGCGGTTCAATCCCCCCGCCCAACTCGGCTGAAAGCGGGTGTTGCGCGGATCGACTCCCCAGCCGGCCCATCCCGGGGGGTTCGCCGGCGGGTCAAGATTGCGCGGGCAGAAGCCGGTCATTTTTTCCGCGCTCGTCACATCCTGGGCGCCGGCGAAATCGGCTATGGCCTGTTTTTGAGCTTTCGACAGAAACTTCGCCTCCCAGCGCATGCGGCCGGAATCGAGCGCGGTGTAGATCGCGGCCTTCGACATTTCCTGCAACTCTTCCGGCGCAGGGGCGCGCATATCGTTGTTTACGCTGTGGCAGCCGGCACACCTTTTGGCAAACAGGACTTTTCCATCCGGGGGCGGCGTCGCGGCCTTGCGTGCACAACCTTCGAATGGAATCGTGCCCAGCAGGAGAGCGATTGTTAGCCGGCGCTTATGGGAAAGCAGAGACAAGATAAGAGTGGTCCTCAATTGGCGAAGTCTGTGGCGCATAGGTTGTTCTATACAAAACCGAGGCGGGACAACCCGCCTCGTACTATTTTTGATGACCGACGTGGCTGAATCGAATGCCTCAACCGCGTAGAAAAGCGTAAAGATTCCTCAAGTCGAACCTGCCGTCCGCCCAACCTCCCGCCCGGCAATGGCGACCATTTCTGCAAACCGAGGGCCATCGCCCTCCTTACTGCCCGCAGGATGAAACCGGGCGAGCCCCTTTCGAAGGCGCAGTCACCGTCGCAGCCTGGGAAGCATTTCACACAATTCTGCTACGGACCAGACGTGATCGGTTATTCCTGCCTCTTGGGCTGGAGTCACGCGTAAGCTCGAATGCACACGGCGGACGCTTGCATTTGCGACCCTCTGTTCCTTTACGAAGGATCAAAGTGCCAGCAAAAAACAGAAGCAACGATCATAGCAATTTTGCTCACTATTTTCGTGAATCACTCTCAGTCGTTACAAAATCCACGCTCCAGATTGTGATTTTTCAAGATCAATCGACCATTTGAGCCGATAGTTTTTCACCGACATTCACCCACGGTTTTCACTAACTCTCACCCACATTTTCAGGATTAATCACCCACCGGCTTCGAGGAAGAATGCACCTGGGAACGTTTCGATTGGTCAGCCAAGATTCGCCTCGACCAGGCACGCCTGACGGAGCTGTTCGGGTTGCACTTTATCGAGCGCCATGAAAATGTCATTTTTTGCGGTCCGGTGGGCGTGGGCAAATCGTTTTTCGCCCAAGCTCTGGGCCACGCCGCGTGCCGCGCCGGCTATCGGGTGCTGTTCCGCCGGGCCGACCGGCTCTTGAAAATCCTGGCCCGCTCCCGCGCCGATAACTCCTTCGACCGCGAGCTGCGCAGCTTTCTCAGCCCCGAGTGCTCATCGTGGATGATTTCGCACTCAAGAAACTTTCCAGCCAGGCCACTTCCGACTCTTATGATCTGCTGATCGAACGCCACACCCGCAGTTCCACCATCGTCACCTCCGACCGCGGAGTGGAGGAGTGGATGGCAGTCTTTGATGAACCGATGCTGGGACAGAGCGCCCTCGACCGATTCTCTCATCGCGCCCATCAGTTCATCATCGAGGGCGAGTCCTACCGCAAACGCACCGCGCCGGGAGCGGCGTCGAAAAACCGGCCAGAAGCCACGACCTAAACCATTAGGAGACCTCGAGAACATGCAACCACCAGCTTCTAAACGCGATTCTTTCCCGGCTTCGAGGATGAAATCGGCCTCTCCCTCGAAAACCGGGCCTCCGGCCCCTAGCCTCCGCTCGGACTGCCATCAAGGATCAGAGCCCGCTGCGCGGCGCTCCGCTCGTACCTCGCTCCCCGTCCTTGACTGCGTCCTCGCTGCGGCTGGAATCCTACTATGGGGAGCTAGGCGCTCCCCCTTTTCTCAACCCGGGTGTGAATAATTGCGATGCAGAAGAGAAACTGTTAGAAACCTATTGAAGCAAACCTAAGGGTGGGTGAATGATCATGAAAACGGTGGGTGCATGATTCTGAAAACCCTGGGTGAATGATCCTGAAAATCGACACAGATGCGTGGGTGACGAGCGCGTTCTTTACTACGAACACCAGTCAAACTTCGACGGAACTGAGGCGACGATCTTTACCTCGCTGTTGTCCAGACCTACCGTATAGTCAAAACAGAGCAAGGGTTCAAGGCAAAGACTACTAGCTACACTATGAGCTGTGGCTCAAAAAAGACCGTGCAATTTGAAGCAATTGCTGAGTTTCACTGGCACCCGAACGAAGAGGTCAACTGGCCACACGTCCACGTGAAGGGGAATTCGCCTGAGGGAACCTTAGGGCGTACGCACTTCCCTACGGCTCGAATATCCCTAGAAGATTTTATCCGCTTTTTGATTCGGGACTTTGAGGTTAAGTCCTCGCTGCCACTGGCACAATGGAAAGAAATTTTGACGAGGAACAAAAGAGAATTCGTGGCAAACGCAAGCTGGCTTTACTACAAACCGCTAATCTCCTAGCTTGCGAGTGCGGTTCTTCTTCCATCGCGTCCTCGCAGCCCTAGTGGCGATCTTGCGGCGTTCTTCCTTGGTCATCGTCTTAAGACGGCGCTTTCCGCCGATCTGACCGCTTTTGCGGCCAATGGCAGCCATATACACTCGGACAGATTGGGAGGCGGAACTGGTAAGGTAACGCTAGATTCAGGCGCAGGAACGTCTAAAGGCGCTTCGCTGGTAGATTGGTCTACAATCCACTTTCTAAGCTGGTTCGGATCACGCGGACGCTTGCCTTTGCCTAGGGTCACACGACGATTGTCTCAGAGTTTGTCAATTTGCCAAGGCTGTGAATATTGAAACTGACCCAGTAGCGAATTGCTTGGCTGGGCGGACCGGGGATGCTGGCGGGACAAAAAATTAAGAGTTCCGAGGTGATGTTGGATCCATTCGTCTCGGCCAGTAGCTCGCGTTAGACCCTCGCCGGACCTGCTACGAAACTTCCCCTTGCGGGGCGCCGCGCGGCCTGTGCTTGGGCTCCGGGCTTACCGCCAACCGGATAAACCTACCCAACGCCTCGGAACTCTATCCTGCCTTTGACTGGGTTTCTAGTTCTCCTCGACCAGCGCTTTGCTATAGACCCTTGCTTGCCTTCTCTCGTCATTTTGCAATGCGAGAGTGACTCAGCTTGAGCCCCGGACGCCGCACCAACCGGTAAAACATAAGAAACTGTCAAAGAACGAGTATGGTTTTACTCCTTCTATTCTTAGAGTCAATAAAAACCTCGAGATTTTATCTGGCGTGTTTTCAGTCAAGTGCAGCTAGTTCACAGGCTGGTGACAGGATTTGGTGCAGATGGCATGGCCGCTTTTGCCGGGAAGGCTCGCGGGATGCGGGTTTTCTGACATGGGATGAAATCAGTTGCCATGCGCGGGTTTTCCGTGGCTGCGCCGTGCGCTGTGAATAATCGCGGAAAGCTGTGCTGGATAAGGGGTTTTAGGCAGTGCCAAGGTTTCCTGAGCGGGTGCCGAGAAAGGCAGGAGATTCCCCGGTGGCGCTGGTGAAAACGCGGGACCTCCCAGTGACACCAAGCGACCTTATCTGCCAAACCTCAGACTGAAATCACCACCTTTAGGGCCTTGGGCGCCTTGGGCAGATTCGCTTGACAATGCTGCGTTCTCTGCTAAAGTGCGAAAAAGTGCTGATACCATAACTCGATCCGAATAAGGGTGCCCGGTATGAAGAACGCGTATGAAGTTTTGCGGCAGAAGGAGATGGAACTGGCGCGGCTGGAAAAAGAAGTCGAAGCGCTGCGCCTGGTGGCTCCGCTGCTGTCGGATGAAAAAGAGATGAATATGAATATGAATATGAATGTGGAGATGCCGAAGACGGCGCTGCCCACGGCGGTGAATGGACCTCAGGCTCCCCTCAGGATTCCGGCGCCTCCGGTGGTGCCAGCGGCGCAACCGGTACGAGCCGCGGGCTGGGACGATACCGCGAAGCGCTGGCCGTAGGGTGGCGCTGCGGTTGTTTTACGCGTGATATGTGCGCGGGTTTTCGCGCTCCCTACCAGCCCGGGACCGTCCCGGGCTGTGGTGTTTCTAGTCCCGGGTTGCCCTTCCCGGCGTTGCGAACTGCATTTGCACTGGGAACTGAATCCTAGCGGGAGTTTACTGC
>JASHRB010000337.1 GCA_030037575.1 Candidatus Sulfotelmatobacter sp.
TGCGTTTGTGGATTCCCCTCTCCCCACGGGGGCGGCGAGAAGCGAAAATTGCGTGCTAAACTCTTGGGCGATTGGGGTTCAATGAGGAATTCATCCATGCAAGCCGGCAGAGTCCACCTTGCCCGCAGCGCAGGCTTTTTTGGCCTTTCCGTGGCCTTAGTGTGCGGTGCACAATGCAGATTGCGGGCGCAGAATGAAGCTCAGCCTAGCGGAGCGCAGCCGCCTGCGGCGGGATCAACCGCGGTGGTGCCGGTGCATGGTGATCCAGCGCGAACTGATGGCAGTGAACTATCTCTCACGGCCTCGAATTCACCAAGCTTAAAGCTGGGCCCCGGCGATCTGATCGAAGTGAGCGTCTACAACGTGCCGGAGTTGACCACCAAAGCAAGAGTAGGAAATTCGGGGGATATCTATCTGCCGCTCATCGACTACGTTCATGTCGCGGGCCGGAGCGCGGATGAAGCCCAAGAGCTGATTCAGAAGAAACTGGAAGATGGCGGCTTCGTGCGCAATGCGCACGTGAGCGTTTATGTGGATGAGTCGGCGTCGCAGCATGTGACAATGCTGGGAGAAGTTGCCCGACCAGGCGTTTACCCGGCGCTGGCAGGTCGAAGGCTCTACGATTTCATTTCGGCGGCGGGCGGATTTACCGCCACTGCGGGACGGAAGATAACGGTGATCCACGAGCAAGGGCAACGTATCACCCTCGATTTGCCCCGTAATCTGGGCGACGATGCCCACGACAATATCGCCATTTTGGCGGGAGACACTATATCGGTGGCCAAAGCGCCCATCGTTTATGTTGTCGGAGATGTGGGTCATCCCACGGGTTTGCTGCTGGATAACGGCAGTTTGACGGTGCTGCAGGCGCTGGCGCTTGCCGGTGGAACCAACCACACGGCGAAGATGGGCGCAGTACGGATCATCCGCAAGAGCGCCGCCGGGATGACGGAAACCAAGGTGCCGTTGAAGAAGATGCTGGAGGCAAAGGCCCCGGATATGAACCTGCAAGCCGACGACATTCTTTTTGTGCCGTTGAGCGGGGCGCGATACGCGATGTCGCAAGGGATGCAGGTGGCAGTGTCAACTGCGGCCAGCGTCGGAGTGGTTGCGGCGCATCCGTGAGGGGGCGCGGCCGGCCAAGTCTCTCCAGCGGGTTTTGTCGGCGGGTCGGCGTTCCCTAGGCGGCAAATTCGGTTTCGCGCACGCGGGGCAACCGCATTAATTCCTCCAGCACGCCCATGTATTTCTCTGCGCTTTGGCGGCGCGACAACTTCCGCAGAATGTATTCCCTGCCATTGCGGCCGAACTTACCGCCAAGCTCGCGATGGCCGGCGAGATGACGAATCGCATCCGCCAGCGCATCGACATTCTCAGGTTCGATGGTAATGCCGGCGCGAGCCTCTTCGAGAATGGCGCGAGCCTGGCCTTCGACGCCCAGGATCACCGGGCGTTCGCATGACATGAACTCGAGCATTTTGGATGGAATAACCGTCTTGAACAGTTCCCTCTTCTTGAGCGGAACCAGGCAAGCATCGGACGCACCGATGTAAGCCGGAATTTTCTCGCGAGGCTGTTGCTCGAGGAATCGCAGATTGTGGAGATTCAGCTCTCGAGCCAGAGCCAGCAATCGAGCTTTCTCGCCCCCCTCGCCAATCATAAGAAAAATAATTTCCGGATTCGTTTTGGCAAGGAGCGCGGCGGCGTGAATGACGGTTTCGAGACCCTGTGCCATGCCCATCGTTCCGATATAGGAAACGACGAAGTTGGCTTCAATTCCCAGTGTCCGCCGGTGATCGGCTGCTGGGCAAGGGGCGAAGGTTTGAGTATCCACGCCGTTCTCGATAACAGAAATTTTTTGGTGTGGAACGTAACAGTTTTTGACGAGGTGTTCTTCGAAGGCGGGAGTAACCACCACGATTCGGTCTGCACGGTGGTACAGAAAGCCAGCGATTCTGTTTAGAGAACGATACAGCAAGGATGTGTCGGTTCCGAGGCCGACAGCGGGGAGAGATTCGGGCCACAGATCACGCACCTCAAGTATGAACAGGGCGTTTTTGCAGCGCGCCAGCCACCATCCAGAAAGGCCCACAAGTAACTGCGGCGAAGTTGCGATGACAACGTCGGGACGGGGTAACGCGAGCCCGCGCAGTGCAGCGGACAAACAAAACGAACTATAGTTCAGGATGCGCTCGTGCGCTTTTCTGTTGGGAAGCGGAAGCAGCCAGGTGCGAACTACGTCTGCGCCGTTTCTTTGTTCGCGGAAAAACAGGCGCCGAGAACGACTGCGATACTCTCTGGGAATCAGTCCGTTCGGATGATTGGGAAAACCGGTGAGCACGGTGACGTCGTGGCCGGCTCTCGCCCAATACTGCGATAACTCGGCGGCCCGCGCGGCGGGCGCGCCCATCTCCGGCGGAAAGTATTGCGATACGTAGAGAATCCTCATGGCGCGCATAAGACTGAACCACCGTGGGCTGGCTCAAGCCGGGCGCGGTGCTTGCTTGCTAAAATGACATTCCTTGTCCCGCCGGTGAGCGCGCGCGACTTCGGAATGACACCGCCTTGAGGCAGTCTTCGCAATTTTCGAACTAAACCACCACCAACGATCGGCCTCAAGAGGCCTGGCCAAAGTCGTCTTGGTCGCAAATGCGGTCTTCCCGGTATCCCTGCTTCAGGGCAACGGGCTGGCCCAGACAGCGCGATTCCTCGAGAGCGAAAGTGGTCCGCATCGTAGTTACAATTTCAGCGAAGGGGATTGGCGATCGGGTGCCGTTCTGTATTGCGGAAACGAAGGCTTTCCATTCGCCGCGATGCCCCTTATCTTGATGCAGGAGGGATCGAAAGATTTTCTTCTCACCGCCGCAAGCCAGCTCTAGACGGCGGAAATCTTCGAGTACGGCGACACAGCCTCCACCGAAAACCTCGATTCGTTCTTTCGAATACGATTTGGCGCCGTTGGCAAGATAGCTGATCGCACCCAGAGCACCGTTGGCAAAGCGCAGTGAGCAGACCACGTTGTCATTGCTATGGCGGGCGGAATTCGCCAGCGAACGGGTCTCGACCTCAACGGGAAAACCGTCCGTCAGGTAACAAAGGAAATCCACGAAATGGCAGACTTCGCCGATGATGCGGCCTCCCCCCTGTTGCGGATCGTTCAACCAGTGATCGGAGGAAAGAAATCCTGCGTTCACGCGATAGTGAAGAACCAGAGGTTCGCCCGCGAGGGCGAGAAATTTCTTCATGCGAATCGAGAGCGGCGCAAAGCGCCGATTGAAACCAACCGTGAGCAGGCGGTCCCTATGGCGTTTATGGGCATCGATGATGCCGCCTAGTTCTGTGGCGTTGAGACAAAGCGGCTTTTCGCAGAAAACGTGCTTGCCGGCGTTGAGGGCGGTAATGACCTGGTGGGCGTGCAAATGATGACGCGTGGCGATCACCATCGCACTCACGTCGGGATTGTCGAAAATCTCTTGCTCGTCAGAAGTGCAGGAGGCGAAGCCAAACTTTACAGCCGCGTGGCGGGCGTGGGAACCGTTCGCCGCAGCCAGCGCGATTTTCTCCACTCCTCCAGCCTGTTCGATTGCCGGCAAGAGCGTGCCGATGGCGAAACTTCCGGCGCCCAGGAAGCCAAGTCGAATGTTTTTGTCGCTGGTAATCCTCCGGTTCGCGGATGCTATCTCCACACGTTGATCATAATTGCGCGCTTCGGGATATTCGATCAGCACTCCCAACGATGGCTCGCTGGTTTTTCGGGTGATCAGATCGTACGCCTCATGCGCGCGCTCAATCGGAAAACGATGCGTGATCAGCGGCCGAAGGTTGATTTTGCGATCGGCCAGAAGTTTCACGAAAGCTTCCATGTTGCGCGTTTGTGTCCAGCGAACATAGCCGATGGGGTAGTCGATTCCTTTTTGCTCGTAGGCTGAGTCGTAACGGCCGGGGCCATAGGAGCGCGAAACACGAAAATCCAGTTCCTTCTCGTAAAAGCTCCTGCGCGGGATGTCCATGGAAACGGTTCCCAGGGCAACCACCGCAGCGCGATTGCGCGCAATGGCACCAGCTAATTCGATTGGATCATTGCTGGCAGTTTGGGCTGCGACGATTACGCCGTCGACGCCATGACCAGCGGAGTGCTGCATGCACAAATCGTGAAATTGGGAAGGCGAAGTGCTGACCGCGTCGGCCTGACAGCGCAGTGCGAGTTCGACACGCTCGGGGGAAATGTCCATGCCCAGCACGCAACAGCCAGCCGCTTTTAAAATTTGTAGCGTGAGCTGGCCGAGTAAGCCAAGACCGATGACGGCGACAATATCTCCGAGCTTGGCATCTGCGTTGCGCACGCCGTGAAGCGCGACAGCACCGAGGGTTGTAAACGTGGCCTCATCGAAGGCAACCGCTTCCGAAGGAATGCGCGCGACGAGCAGTCGCGGTACACCGGCAAATTCGGCGTGAACCGCATGACCGGCGCCGGCGCAGGCAACGCGATCTCCGGTGGCAATGCCGGTGACGCCCTCGCCCACCGCGATGACGGTTCCGGCGCTGCTGTAACCCAAGGCGCTTGGCTGATCGAGACGACTGCGCACGGCGGAAATGGTCGCTGCCAATCCGTCGCGGTTCATTTTGCTCAAAACTTCGCGGACCAGGTCAGGACGCATGCGCGCTTTCTGAAACAAACTCTTGCCCGCGAATTCTGAAGAGGCGCGCTCTGTACCAGTGGAAACCAGCGATGTGGCGGTGCGAATCAGAACGCAGCCCGACAGCAATTTTGGCGCTGGAACTTCCTCTACCGTGACTTCTGCGGTCCGAGCATTCTGGAAAACTTGTTTCATACGTTCAGCGCGCCTGCGGGGGGAAACGAAGCGTTTGTTTCCGGCAGAAGACTCGTTCGATAGATTTCAGAATCGCTTTGGGATGATTCATGGCCTCGATGGAGGATCACGAGTTCGTCGTTGTTCGATTCGAGTTTCGAGTCTTGCACAAGAATGACGGTAACAAACTTGACGGGCAGGCTGGCTTGAGTTTCACAAATGAGAGAAACTGCCGGCCGGAGTTCGCCGTAGGTCGGCGCTTCCCAGCCAAGCAGGTTCACCTCGTCATCGGTAAGCGTTGACGAGGAGTTGGTAAAGATTCGAGTTCCTCCACGAATCACTGAGGCCTGGGCGCAAGCGCTGGAATACATACTCCAGGTCATTTGAGACCGGCCCAAAGCAAACAGAACATGAAAAGGAGATTCGCGAACCTCGAATAGCAAGTCTGCGGCAAGCCAGTGCAGGCGAAGATGGTGTTCGCCGGCACCCGTCAAATCGTCGATGATGACCCATCCCCGACCGGCGAGCCACTGAACTGTGC
>JASHRB010000338.1 GCA_030037575.1 Candidatus Sulfotelmatobacter sp.
AGTCACCCAGCGGCGTCGGGGCGGAGTAAAGAGGCCCGACACCCAGGTTGTTGCCCGACAATCCCTCAGAATAGATGGCAGCCGGTCCAACTCCAGCGTAAGCTGGCCCCGGGCAGAAAGCGCAGTTGTAGGGGATGTGTCCCAGGAAAATATCCTGGGAGAAGGCGTCGTAGAATAGGCCCCATCCCGCCCGAACAACCGTCTGGCCCTTGCCGGTTAGGTCGTAAGCGAGACCGATGCGCGGAGCGAAACCGTGATCGTCGGGATTGTAAAGTCCGCTCGGGCCGCCGGGACTGCCGATTTGAACCTCTGTGCCACCGTTGGCAGGGGTCATCTCGTAAAAGAGGTTATTTTTCTCGTGCACCACGCCGAAATAATCCCATCTCAGGCCATAGTTGGCCGTCAACCGAGGTGTCATGCGAAATTCGTCTTGAATATACAGGCTGTGGTTGTTCTCTATTGTGTGGCGCAGAGTGTCGCCTCCGGAGATCCCTCCGCCGTCCACGATGCCGTTCAGTAAATCGCTGAGGTCACTAAAATCGAGACTGCCGCGGAAGCTGTTGTCCTGGATAAGCTGGATCGTCGTGCGCCGGAACTCATAACCGAGCTTCACATCGTGCCGGCCGGTTTTCCACGAGTAATTGTCGATGAAGTGCCAGTTGGAATCCACGCGCGAGCGCGGAACAGACCCCGTGGCCCCGATCGGCGAAAAGCTGCCCACGTCGATCGCCGGAAGGCCGAAATTGTACGGATTAGTGACGCCCGTATCCAAGCCGATGGAACTAGGGTCGAAGCTCCTGTCTTGCGGGAAGAATCCTTCGGCAAACCGGTTCCAACCCAGGCGGGCCTCGTTGATCTGCGATGCATTGATGGTTTTCACATAGGAGATCGAAACGAGTTGGACGCGCGTGGGCGTGACTGTATTGAAGCCCGGCAACAGACCAGCAGCCAGCTGGGCAAAAGGGAAGCTCTGGGTGCTGTTTCCGAAGTAGTAGCGGCCGGTCAGCAAACCCGAGGCAAAGTTCTGGTCGATCTTGCCGATCAGGCTGTCAATGCTATTGGTGAAGATGGTGGCGGTGGACAGATCGTTGCCATTCGGGCATCCGCTGTCTTCGGTACCCACCAGCGATCCTCCGTAGGTTCCCGGAATATTTGGCGCGGGATAGGGATTTCGAGCGAGCAAGGCGAGAGCCACGGGGTTAACGGTTCCGCCGCCTGCCTTTATTGCACTCTCATCCGCCGCGATCTGCGCCGGGTCGGGCACGCAACTGGTTCCACCCTGTGCGCCACTTTCCCGCTGGCCTTCGTAGTCGAAAAAGAAGAAAGTGTGATCTTTCACGATCGGCCCACCGAGCGCGGCGCCGAACTGATTGTTATGGAACGGATTCTTCCCGCCGGAGTCAACGGTGTTGAAGTAGTTGCGTGCGCCTAACTGACCGCTGCGCCAATATTCGAGGGCGGAGCCGTGCAAGCGGTTTGTGCCGCTCTTGGTCACAATATCGATCACGGCGCCGCTGTTGCGCCCGTATTCCGCCTCATAATTAGATATCACTTTCAACTCCGCCACGGCGTCGAGCGGCAGAATGGTGGCGGGATCGCCAAACACGCCGGCTTCGTTGATGGCGGGATCGTTGCGATAGCCGTCGTTCATATCGGTGCCATCGAGCAGGAAGTTGTTCGACCGTCCGCGCGACCCATTCATGGAAAACGTTCCGTACGAGCCGGGAGAATCCGTTATCTGGTCCGGCGATCCGGCCACGCCCGGATTCATATAAATCAACTTCTGATAATCGCGCCCATTGACGGGCAGGGACTCGATCGTGTCTGAAGTGAGCGTGCCCCCAATTTCGGTCGACGTTGTCTCAACTTGGGGCAGAAGTTCGCCGGATACCTCAACCTTTGTCGCCACCTGCCCCGTCTTCATGGCGGCGTTCACGCGCCGCTCGGAGGAAACATCGACCACCACACCCGTGGCCTCGAACGTCTGAAATCCGGCTAACGTCACCGTGACCGTGTAGGTGCCGATGGGCAACTCGGACAGCGCGTAGCTGCCGTCGGCGCTGGTCGTGGTGGTGCGCTCCAATCCGGTGCCAACGTTCTTCACGGTTACGCTGGCCCCGGTAACGACCGCGCCGGAGGAATCGGTAACCGTGCCGAGAATGGTCCCGCGGAAGGTTTGTGCCCAGAGGCACACCGCCGACAACAACACCAGCACAAGCACTATGCGCGCTTTCATAGAATCTCCTCGATGCCAATCAGCTTTGCGAATTAGGTTGAGGGAGTGATACTGCGTGCGGCTGGCTTCAAGCCTTGAACCGGGAGAGGCGCAATTGTTTGACTGCGAAAAACACACAGCGCCCCGACCGCACAGCAAACATTATCGAAACCCCATCCCCAGAGTCAACCATTGAGTTTGGAGGGGTGCAATATAGATTTTCTGCATGAGATAACTCATCAGTTACCCGACCACCGCCGGTGGAAGGTTAACCGATTTGGTTCGCCAGGATCGTTCTGCAGTGCGAAATTTTTTGCCGACCGCGGAGGGATTCAACCCGCCTAGAAAGTGATGGCTACGCCACCGCGCACCGAGCGCGCCGCCTGCACCAGATAAACCGTCTGGCCGTCGGGACCGAGCACCGGCACATAGCCCTGCGCCAGCAGGTTGCGCAGGTCAATCACCGCCTCCAGGTGAGAAGGCAGGAAACCAAAGGTGGGAAGCTGCTGCCGAATCACCAGATTCAGATAAGGATCGGCGCGTCCCGGCGAAGCGTCAAACATATCGACCGGAGTCAGCGCCGAGCCGTCCACCCATCGGTAGGAGGCGACCCAGTGGGTATGGGTGCCGGGGATGTGGCCGCTCAATTTGGCCGCGACCGCGTGCCGCCGTTCGGTATTGATCCATTGCTGCGCATCCCGCAACTCGGCCCCCGGCTGGGTGAGATTCAGCACGCCGCCGTAACCGTAATCGAGGGTGGCAGTCAAATCGGAACAGAACTTTCGCTCGAGCACCAGGCGCACGCCGGGCGTATCGAGGGTGTCTCCGCTATAGGTAAAAGTTCCAGAGTAAACATCGGGCAGAAGAAATCCTTCGGCGGCGGTGACTTCTCCGACTCCGAGCAGAGCCGTGTTATCGATGCGATCATTGAAAGCAGCCAACTGCATACTGTTGTTGCCGATCCGGTGGGAGACGCTGATCTCCTCATGGTGACTGCTTTCCACTTGCGTGGCGAAGTTATTGAGGCTGACGCGCGGATCCGATTGATTTGCCTCTGCTGGCGTCGTATCGAAGATGTTTGCAGCAGAATCGGAAGGCAAGGTGCTCGAATAGCCGTATTCGAGAATGGTGTTCGGCGAAAGGTGCAAGTTGAGCGAACCGTAGGGGCGGAAGGCGCTGGCATGTCCCAGGAATTGTATCGATTCCAGTTCGCTTCCGAACTTCAACTCGACGGCGCTATTGATGGCGACATCGTCCCCCGCATTCAGCGCAACCGACTGCAAGGAAGCATTGTGGATGTTGGGATCGGAGGGAGCAAAGCGGCGAACGGTAAGCGACATGGACCGCCCCAAGCCGTCGGGTTCGGTGTGGGAATATAGGCCGCGAAGAAAAGCACCGGGAACGCCGTCCCCGTAGCCAAGGCTTCCGCTCAACCCGATACGATCCGCGGCGTAGATGCCGCGCTCCAGCGAGAAACCCGTACTCATCTCGGATCCGCTGCCGTAACCATTGGCCGCAGAACCCGCCACCATGGAAAGGGTTGCCTTAAGATCGTGACTTTGCTGCTCAGCCACCGTCGCCGGACTCAACACGCGTAAAACCGGACGATTCGCCACCGAACGCAAGGTCCATTTCCAATCGTCGTCGTCGGCGGTTCCGCGCAAAGGCCCGAGGCTCATGGCATCGAGAAGCGTATTCAGGGTGACGTTAACCCGCACCGTGGTTCCGGGCCGCAGGCCGATTTTTTCAAGCAGCGCGGGAAGAAAAGAAGGCGCGGTAACCTTCATCGAATAAATACCGGGAAGCAGGCCGGTCGCGGAATAGTATCCGGCGCCATCGGTAAAAACCGTCAATGTACGTTGTGCGGAGTTGACAATCTGAACCACGGCACCCATTTGCGGCGTGCCCGAAACGTCGCGAACATATCCGGAGAGGGCAACGGGGTGTTGTCCCGCCCACGCAGGAAGCGACAACGCGACCATCAACGCGGAAAATCCGAGATGGCGAAGTTTCACTCCAACCCCCGGGGAACCAGGCAGCGCGCTACTCCACGGCGAATGTCGCCGAGGGATCGACGGTCTGCTTGGAGATGTTGTCGTTCACTTTAATCTCGATCTTGTACACGCCCGGCTGCAGATTGGCTGAGGCAATCGATTTCTGCAGCGTCACCTGTTCGCCCACATTACCCATCGTCGCGGTAGATTCGGTCTTCTGCACGATCGGCTTATTGGTTGCGACATTATAGATGTCGTACTCGAACGTGGCAGAGGGTTTGTGCGTCTTTTCGTCAACGCCCAGATTATAGACCTGCAACCAGAAATTTACCTTCTGATCGCGGCCCCGTCTGAATAACGCCGGCTGACCGTTGGCGGGAGCCACGCGCGGCCTCACCTTATTCAATCCGATCACGAAATTTCCCGTGCTTACGTCTTTGGTGGGCACAGGCTCCATCAGATCGGCGACGATGAGCGAGGACGTCGACAATTTGTCGTCTGAATATTCAGGCACGACCACGCCGCGGCTCCACAGACCTTTGCGGTCGCCGTTAACGTCTTTGACGGCGACCTCAATCTTGTAGCGTCCCGGGCGCAGCGGCAGGGCCTTCCAGTACACCGATGAATTGTCCGCCGCCTTGGGCAACAGTTCCGCCGGGACGTCGACCTGGGCCGTATCTTCGAAGGTCTGCACGATTTTTCCCGTCAGCGTACTCACTCGCCCGAAGATGTTGACCGTGCCGCGCTGTACGCCCTCCTTGTTGGCGAAAGTAATGTCGCGATACTTCATCTGGATCGTAACCGGCACCAGAACCGTGTCATCGGTGACTTTCACGAAATCTGTGCGCACGTCGAAGGGCATCAGGTTGGTGACGATTTTGGTGTTGACGATTTCTTCGAGGTCCTTGAACTTAACCGGTGGAGGCGCCATCAGCTTGGCATATTCCTCCAAGCGGTCGAATTCCTTGCTGGTCTGACTGGCGGAGTCGGGACCGGCTCCCAACTGCTCCAAGCCGCCGCCGGAAAAACGGGCGGTTTTATTGGAAAGACCCATCTGCTCGTAGAGAGTCAACCCGGCGTTGGGAGTGTATTTCAGGGCGTCTTTCTCGGAGCGGTCGATGGTCATGTGGTAATCGCCGCACATGCAGGTATCGACAAACTCGATGATGACTTCCTGTCCGATTCCTTCCAGATAGCGATAGCGCCAATCTTCGAACGGGAAGGTCGAGGTTTCACCGCCGCCTTCTTCAATCGGGCGCTCGTAGGTACCGCCGGAAGGATGAGAATCGATTTCATCGGGCGGACCATACATGATGTAAATGCGGCCCCGATCGGTCTTCCATCCCGGAATGCCCGCGGCGAAATGCTCGTTGGCGTAGGCGATTCGCCGGTAATGCTCTTCTTTGTATTCGTTCTCTTCCGTGTCAGGGGTGGGATCGCGGCGTCGC
>JASHRB010000339.1 GCA_030037575.1 Candidatus Sulfotelmatobacter sp.
ACCTCGCCACCCGTAAGCGGGTGGCGGGTTTGCCTCGTGTCCTGGAAACGCACTAAACTCGATGGTCTGCAATCGCAAATGGGGAGGCGGAATTTCCAGCCCATTTTGCAGGAGCCCCGTGGAGATTCTCGACCTCAGGCATTTTTCCTCCGTGGATCTGCGCCCGCTGCTCGATGACGAAACCCGAGTCTGGGCGAGCCTGCTCTCGTGGGATTACAACGGGTCGGCGGAGATGATTCTCCGTTACGTCGATGCCAAAATTCTTCCCGGGTACGCTGCCATCGAGCGCGGCCGCATTTTCGGCTACAGCTTTTTCGTATACGAAGGCAGCAAAGGCGTGGTCGGCGATTTGTTCGTGGCCAACGGAGGACGCTTTGAAAATCCGCGTGCAGTCGAAATCAAGTTGCTCACCCATGTGATCGAGACGCTGCAGCAATCTCCCGGAATTCGTCGCGTGGAGGCGCAGTTGCTGGCGCATCAAGCGGGAAGCGTGGCTCGACCCTTTCTCGACCAGGGATTTCAGCGGCATCCACGGCTGTTTATGGTCTTGCCGCTCATCAGCAGTGCGCCGCAGCCTTCCGCAAAACATCCCGACATCGAAATCCGCCGCTGGACCGAAGCCGATTATCAGCCCGCCGCGGCGGTGATTACCGCTGCCTATCGCGGTCACGTGGATGCCCAGATTAACGATCAATACCACACTCTGGCCGGTTCGCTGCGCTTTCTGAACAACATTGTTCGCTTTCCCGGCTGCGGATTATTCGACATCGAATCTTCCTTCGCAGCCCTGGATCGCAAGGCGAAGAATCTGATCGGGCTGATTCTCTGCTCGCGAGTACGCGGCGATGTAGGCCACGTTACCCAGGTGTGCGTGCTGCCGGAGTACCGCTCCCGCGGGATCGGCCAATCCTTGCTCGCCGCAACCACGACCAATCTTCGCAAGCGGGGCTTCACCATGCTGTCATTGACGGTGACCGAAGCGAATGCGGGAGCGGTTGCGCTGTATCGCCGTCTGCATTTCGAATCGAAGAGAGTGTTCGACGCATTCGTGTGGCAGGGATAGACGAAGGCGAGGGTGGACCGCTACCTGCGCACCAACCACATTGCCCAACCCGCCACCAGTACCCCGCCGAGAAACATCACGAAGCAACACAGGCCGTAGCGGACCATGTCGCGCACGGACTCACGATGCGTAATGCCGAAAACGATAGAGGCAAAGAGGGCGAACACAAGAGCCGCGCTGAAGTGGGTGAGCTGAACCGTCATTGCTTTTTTCCGATGGCGATGTGATAGGCGTCGGCGACCGCGATGAAATTCAGCAAGCCGGCAACGATCATGAACTTGGTTCCGTAATCCGCAGTTGCCAGAGCGATTGCGCCCAGTCCCCAGTTCATGGCCAGGGAGACGATATAAAAGGCCCCCGCGCCCAAATCTCCGATGAATCCCAGCATGTCCAGAATGTCGCCACCGTTTGCCTTGTAGATGTGCCCTTGCATCAGCAGGCCGAGCACAAACAGCGTTCCGATCGAGGCCAGCAGCAGCCCGCCTCGAATCCAGCGCTTCTGAATGATGTGGCCCGCGCCGGGAATGATCCAGCCCACCGCAGGTGCGAGAATCGCGAGTGTTCCGGCATTGGGCGGCGCCGGCGGTTTGGGTTTGCCGAGGGTGGAATTGGTCATCAGATGGTTACAATCTCTCGTTGGATGCTGCCCGTCACTTCCGCCGATTTCGTGCGCACCAGCACATTCACTTCGCTGCGCACGCCGAACTCGGGCAGATAAATGCCGGGCTCAATCGAAAAGCAGGAGTTGGGAAGAATTTGCCGCTCGTCGTGAATTTCCAGGTCGTCCATGTTCGCGCCATTGGAATGGACGTCGGTGCCGAGCGAATGTCCGGTGCGATGAATGAAGTACTCGCCGAATCCGTTCTGCTTGATGTGATTGCGCGTGGCCCGGTCGACTTCCCATCCGGCAAGGCGGCGTCCGGCGTGGACCGCCTCGATCACCGTCTTGACCCCCGCATCGCGCGCATCGCGCACCACCTCGAATACCTGGTGCATCCGCCCGGTGGCCGCCTTGCCCACGAAACCCACCCAGGTGATGTCGTAATACACCGAGTGCGGAACATTTTTCTTTCCCCACACATCCAGCAAAATCCAATCTCCCGAGCGAATCGGAACCGGACAATCGGCGCGCGGTTCGTAGTGCGGATTGCCGGCGTTGGCATTCACAGCCACAACCGGCGGATCGTCGGTGATCAGATTTTCCCGATGGAACGCTTCCATGAACCATCGCTGAATCTCATGTTCCGTGGTGCCCCCATGGCGAACTCGACGACCGATTTCCTTGAAGGCTTCGGCGGTGATGGCATCGATCGAATCGCGCGCCGCGAAGTGGGTTTTGATCTGCTCCTCGCTCCAGGTGGCTTCAAACTGTGCGACCAGATCGGCCGAACTGACGATGTTCTTTCCCAAGCCGCGAAGCAAATCGATGGTTCCGCCGTCCACCAGAGAAATCGAGAAGACAAAATTGTTGGGGGAATACTGCATGGCGATGTCGCGGCATGGGGCGAGCATCGCCTTCAGCCCATCGAAAAGTTCCTGCCATCCCGAATATTGCCCCTTGCTGCCGGGCAACGAATCCAGATGGCCGGCTTCAATTTTGTGCACCAGCTTTGCCGGTTCGCCCTGCGCCGGGATCAGATAAAACCAGCGCCGCGTGACCATGGTTCCGGCGGGCAGACCGAGCACGCGGTAAGCAATGGGATCGCGATGATGATGATCGTAAAAAAGCCAGGCGTCGATGTTGCGTTCGCGCAGCGTAGACTGGATAGCCTGCAGATCCATGGGCGAACTTCTATTGTAAACAATGAGGAGATTTTGGGCGAATCGCGAGCGGCTATCTTGCTCGCGCCTTGGTTTTTCGCCGAAGGGAGGCGGGGGACAAAACCCGCCTTTTTACTTCGTCGGGCAGGGTTTCGCACGCCGTGCGCAGCACCAGCCGGGGAGCACGTTCGCGCATCCTCATCAGATAAGGAGCTGTTCTTCCGGCGTCAAATTTGGCGGTTTCGCGCAACAGCCACCCCAATCCCTTCTGCACCATGTCGTCCTCGTCGGCAAGCAGACAATCGCAAAGGTTTCTGATCTCGGGGAAAAACATTTTGCGGCGCGTCCCGCGAATCAGTGCCACGCAGGCGGCTCTGCGACGCCATCGATTCGGGGACTTGGCCCATCCCATCACCGTTTTCACGCGCCTTGGCTTCGCGATCACCAGGGGCGCAATTAAGTCGTGCACCAGCGAATCGTGATCGGCCCAACCGTGGATGCGATCGAGCCATGATTCGAATAATGTGAATTCGGAATCGCCGAACTCCCGCTCGAGGTTTTCGAGCAAGAAGACGGCAGCGATTTTTTCTTCCGCTACCCCACCGCAGAAAAGCTGGTCGGCAACTTGAATGAGAAAATCGAGCTCATGCTCGCTTCTGATCTCGCGGCGAAATTGCCGCGATGCTCGACGCAAGTCGGCGGTACGCCCTGCGGCCGACTTGCTTTCTGGCGGCAAGAATCGCTGCACCGCCGCTGCGTGTTTGACCGGTCCGCCGCCTTGCAAAGCACGACGGATCTGCGCCGCGACCCCGGCGGGCGTCTGAGGCTTCGGGAGCATTCTGTCTTTATCTATAAATCTTTATCTTTGATCTTTATCTCTCATCTTTGTAGGGCAAGAAAAATGGCGGCCCCGCGGCCGCCGTCAGTTTTCTCCGGGTAATCCTACGCAGCTCGGGCGGCCGCCGTCGCCGGCCGGTATCCGCATTCGCGGGCCTTTCGGAGCGCCTGCACCGCCTCGTCCGGCGAAATCAGCGGGGTTGTATGAACCGACTTGCACGCTCCTCCGGCGGCGAACGCCATGGAAATGGCCGCCGCGCTCACGTTGTCGGGGAATTCGGTAATCACCACGATGTCGTAATCGCCGAACGCGAACCACGCCGTTTCGATCTTTCCTCCCAGTTTCTCAATCACCGGTCGTACGGCTTCAATCCGGTTTTGCGGATTGCCCAGCACTGCCTCCCATCCCTCGCGCGAATAGGCGACTTGCTGCAGATAATGTGGCATAGAGCCTCCTTGCGATTTGCTCAACGGAGGCGAATGATGGCAGAGGCGGAAACCGAAGTCAAGCCGAGTGATTTGCCGTGTTTTTGCCCACCAGCCGGTCGTAAACCCAGAGCAAAAACGTGGTCGCAACCCCCACGGCGCTTACCGCCCACCACAGCCGTCCGGGCTGATGAGTGACTTCGCCGAAGTGGTGAATCAGCGTTCCTCCGAACCATCCTCCGATCAGCGAGCCGATTCCAATCGGCAAAAACGCAAAGCCCATGTACGTGCCTTGCTGCCCCGGCGGCGCAAGCCGGGAAATGTATTCGTAATATCGCGGCTGCTGAATGATTTCGCCCAGAGCGAGAACGAAAATGGAGAGAACGGCCGCCCAAACCGCCGGATGCCAGGCGAGAATCAGCCAGGAAAGCGAACTGATCAGCGTCCCCAAAATCACAGCCTGAAAGGCGGGAATCTTCTGGGTGAGAAAGTTCATGAGCAGAGTGAGGCAAATTACGGTGGCTCCATCGGTGACCAAAATGTTTTCCACATTGGCGTGCGGATTGACGTATCCATGAAGGTATCCGGGCAAGCTGATGTACTGCTGCCAGAACACAATCCAGTAGCCGGTGAAAATGATCAGAAACCACATGAACCGGCTGATGCCCGCCAGCACGAGAACGAGAAATCCCAGCCACACCCACCCGGGAACCGAACGACCGGGATAGAACGAGATCCCGATGCGAAGCAGCAGAGCGACCACGAGCAGGGGAATCACCAGCCGGTAGTTGCCGACAACCAGGCAAAAATTGCGCGCCACGGTGGCCAGCGAGGGCGGGGGCGTGTCGGCGGGCTTTCGCGGCTCGCGAAAAAAAATCAGCACGAAGAAGAACATGGCAAACACGCTGAGCGCGGCCACGCGATAAACATTTTCCACTCCCATGCGTTCATGCGCCCAGCCGGCGTACAACGGCCCCAGCGCGCCGCCGATGTTGACCAACGTGTAGTAAATCGAATATCCGGTCGAGCGCACATTTTCTTTTGACGCGTGCGCCGTGGTTCCGACCACGCAAGGTTTGACCAGGGCAACCCCAAAGGCAGGAAGAATAAGAATGAAGCCCACAAACACAGCGAGCGGCATGCAGTTGCGCACGGGTGCCAGCCATGGCGCGGCGATCGAGCCAATCAGAAAATACGCAACCGCAAGCAGGAGATATGCGATGGAAAGTGCGCGGCGAAATCCCAGGCGGTCGGCAGCCGCACCGCCGAAGATGGCGAGAAACCAGACCATGCCGCCGAAAATGCCGGCCAGGGTTCCGGTTTGTCGGGCCGAAAAATTCAGCCGCTCCTGCAAATAAAGCGCAAGCGAGGCGAAGGCGCCGTAGTAAGAAAGACGTTCAAAAATTTCGCTGATGTTCGCTACCCAGAAGGGACGCTCGAACCCGGTGCGAATTTCGTGAAGACGTTCAGAGAGGGGCAAAGTGGCTTCCTTCTTCGTGGCGCTGCTAGCATCTCGACGGCATGATTGGCCGCAACCCTGCAATCGGCCGAAGCCGCCTCTACCGCCTTGGTTCCCCCTTGCCGTCTCAAACGCCGTTCGCTGCTTGAGCGGAATCAGACGCTTTTGCCAGCGAGAGTGCAGTTTCGATCAGGAGAAGAATTCCCGCCAAAAGTACCGGAGGGTTTCCCAGAGTACGCGCTGCGCCGATGCTCGCGATCAAGGAGCAGGCCAGCGCCAGCATGGTTAAATTACCCGTGATGCAGAAGATTCTTAAGCTGCGCATGGCGGCGCCGTTGCGAATGCGCAGCCAGTTAAACATGGCCGTGAACATCAAGGCCAGACACGTTCCGAAAATCCAGATGCGCCCGGTATAAGTCTTAGGCACCAGCAGGCAGCCGATGAGGGCGAGAAGGAAAAGCGCTATGGCACAAAGCCGGTCAAGCATCTTCATGTTTTGCTTGTGTCCTCTGCGGTTCCTGACCTGGCCTTTCGCCGAAAATCGCCGTTCCCACGCGCACGCAGGTCGAGCCTTCTTCAATTGCGACTTCGAAATCGTGCGACATCCCCATGGAAAGTTCGTCCAGGGTAATCGCGGGCAGCTTGCGTGATGAGAGTGTATCCCGCAGTTGCCGGAGTTGGCGAAAATAATTCCGTACCTCTTCCCGGTCTTCGCGGAACGGAGGTACCGTCATCAGCCCGCGCATGGTCAGTGCTTCCAATCGCGGCGCTGCTTCCAACAACTTTTCGAAGGCCGGCGAATCGGCCGCCACGCCCGTCTTCGCGGCCTCACCTCCAACATTGATTTCGATCAGTACCTCCAACCGCTTTCCCAGCAAGCGCGCGGCTGAATTCAGCTTCTCCGCGAGCTTCAACGAATCGACCGAATCCACGGCCCGAAACAACTCCGCCGCCTTGCCTGCTTTATTGCTTTGCAGATGACCGATCAGGTGCCAGTCGGCGGCGGGAAGATCGCTCAGCGCGGGGGCCTTACCCGAAAACTCCTGCACGCGGTTCTCGCCAAACAAACGTTGTCCCGCTCGATAGGCCTCGCGAATGCGCGCCGCCGATTGATTCTTGGTTACCGCCATCAACACGACTCCCCCGGGATCGCGCCCGGCGCGCCCTGCGGCTGCTGCCATGCGCTCGCGAATGGATGAAAGCTGTGCGGCGACTGACATTGCAAAATGATCGAGCAATCCTGGCTGCGCTTCGGGGCAACGGTGCACGGCCCCCGCATGGGCTCGCGCCCCACCACCGCGGTTACATGATCGCCGTCGGCGGCGCCGGCTCGTTGGGATCGCCGGCGCTGGAAAGCGGCAACCAGATCAGCAACGCCGCCAGCAAGGCCATTACGCCCATCCCCGCCAGATACAGCG
>JASHRB010000340.1 GCA_030037575.1 Candidatus Sulfotelmatobacter sp.
GATCCTCAGCCGCGCCGGGAAACTTGGCCACGAACGTCCGAGTGCCTCATTGCACCGCACAGTTTCCCCTTTCATCCGCGTGTAGGCTGGGGAACTGCGCTCGCGCCACCACTTTCAATTTCGACCGCATCGCATAATGGCCGGCGCCGCAAAATTCGCGGCACGCGGTCTTGTAGTCTCCCTCATCCGCAAACTGCAGTTGCGCCTCCGTAACCGTTCCTGGCAGCGCCTTTACCGCATAATTGGTTCCGGCGAACTGGAGAGTATGCACCGCATCCGCGCTCGTGATGCGAAGGTGAATGGGCACTCCCGCCGGGACCAGCACGCAGTACGGAACGAACAAGTACTGTTCGGCGATCATGCGTACCGTCACAGAACCGTCGGCGTCTTGTTCGGTTCCGAGGTTGTTTTCGACGAATTCACCGCTGAGGTGCAGCGAAAGAGGATCGATGTGATTAGGCCCCTCCAGCCAGCGCAGCAGGGGCCGATCGATCTGATTGTAGCGCGTGGCCGGAATCAGGCAGAGGATCAATACAGTCAACAGAACCGTCCGGATCTTCTTCCAGTTCACGATTCGCCTGGTCCTTCACGCGCCGGGCAGGGCGCCGCCCGCGCACCATCACTCTATTCCCCGATTTCTTTCAATACCGCGCTGCAGCGCTCGCACACCGTCGGATATGCCTGATCCTCCCCAACGTGCGTCGAGTAGTTCCAGCAGCGCTCGCACTTCACGCCGTTGGCCTTCTTCACCTCGACGTGTATGCTTCCGCTGCCATTGCCCGGTGCCTGCGTAAGCGTCACGGCAGAAACGATGAACAAATACCGAAGCTGCCCTGCATGTTCTTTCAAGACGGAATAAAGCGGATTAGCTGCCGCGAGCGTCACCTGCGCTTCGAGTCCTGTGCCGATCACTCCCTGCGCCCGCGCCTCCTCGAGCGCCTTTAGGACGCTCTCGCGAACCCGCCGCAGCTGGATCCATCCCTTGTCACCGGCAGTGTCTGACAAGATTGCGCCACTGATTTTTTTCGCCTCCGGGGACTGGACTGCGCCCGCCGCCGTAAAGTTGTCATCTACGAACGTCGCCAAATGAACACTCTCTTCACGAAACGCAACCCTAGGAAGGTGCTGCCAGACCTCCTCGGCGGTAAAGCTCATGATAGGAGCTAAGGCCCGCACTAGAGTTTCTCCGATTCGCCACAATGCAGTTTGCGCGCTTCGTCTTTTCCGCGATTTCGGAGCAGACGTATACAAGCGATCCTTGAGTACGTCGAAATAGAACGCGCTCAGGTCCACAATGCAGAAATTGGTCGCCCGCTGATAAATCTTGTGGAAGGCAAACTCGTCATAAGATTTCAAGACGTCACCGGCGAATGAGGTTGCCAACAATAGTGCATACTGATCGATCGTTTCCATCTGCTCAAACGGAACCTCATCGCGCACCGGATCGAAGCCATCAAGGTTTCCCAAAATGTACCGAAATGTATTGCGAATCTTGCGGTAATTTTCTGCCACGCGCTGCATCAGCGCTTCCGAACCGACCACATCTTCGCGGAAATCGACCGAGGCTACCCACATCCGCACAATCTCTCCACCAAGCCGCGACGCGATATCGACAGGGTCCACATCATTTCCCCGCGACTTCGACATCGCCTGGCCCTTTTCGTCGAGCGTCCACCCCGGCGTGACCACACCCTTGTACGGAGGTGTTCCGTGCGTGCCCATGGCGCACAGCAGGGAAGACTGAAACCATCCGCGGTATTGATCCCCGCCCTCGAGATAGAGATCGGACGGCCAGGGATACGCCGGCTCATCGGCACTCACCGCCAGATAACTCGCGCCCGATTCCAGCCACACGTCGAAAATGTCGGTTTCTTTTTCAAATTTCGATCCACCGCAATGCGGACATTTGGCGTCGGCAGGAAGCAGAGAATTCGGCGCGTCGGTAAACCAGGCGTCTGCTCCCGACTTCGCAAACAGTTCGACCACTTTCCGATTCACAGCTTGATCGCTCAGCGGCTTGCCGCAGCTCTCGCACAAGAAAACGGCAATCGGCACGCCCCACACCCGTTGTCGCGAGATGCACCAATCCGGCCGTGAGGCGATCATGTTTGTCATGCGCTCTTCGCCCCACGCCGGGTCCCACCTCACCGTTTTGATTTGTTCCAGCGTGCGCGAGCGCAAGGTTTCGTGTTTTCCTTTGCCGATCGGCATCGCCGTTTCCATCGAAATGAACCACTGGTCGGTGGCGCGAAAAATTACCGGATGGTGGCAGCGCCAGCAATGTGGATAGGAGTGTTCCAGCTTTTCCGAACGCAGCAATGCTCCCCGGTTTCGCAGCAAATCGATGATCGGCTGGTTCGCATCCCACACACGCTGGCCGTCATACTCGGGCAAGCCGTCGCGAAGAATTCCTTTCTCGTCCACGTGGCTCGCCGCATCCAGCCCATATTTAACGCCAGTGAGAAAGTCTTCCGCACCGTGCGACGGTGCAGTGTGGACCACGCCCGTTCCCGTATCCATCGCTACGTAATCGGCGAGCACGCCCAGAATTTTCCGATCCAGAAACGGATGCCGAAAATTCAACCGCTCCATCTTGTGACCCGGGAAGCGCGCCAGCTCGAGAGGATTCAACAATCCACATTTCTCTGCGACATCTCTCGCCAATTTCGCTGCGACCAGATAAGCTTCCCCACCTGATTGCAGCGCCACATATTCCTCATCCGGATGAAACGCCACCGCCATCGAAGCCGGCAGCGTCCA